>JBDTIO010000376.1:0-2820 GCA_039936375.1 Caldimonas sp.
GACGCGTTCTACTGGGTGCCGCTCACCCCCGGCCAGCCCGACGGCATCAACCACACCTCGCATCTCTACGAAGACAAGCTGCTGCGCGAGCTGCGCATCGAGCGGCTGAAGAGCCCGCGCGCCTTCTCGCAGCAGCCGCCGACGCGCAGCCACCATCTGCTGCAGACGCCGACCGTCGAGTCTTTCGACCCGGCTGCGAATGGTTACGTCGTGCGCAGCGAATTCCATTACACCGAGGCCCAGGGCGACGAGATCAACATGTTCGTCGGCACCTGTTGGCATCACCTCACGCTACAACCCACGGGTCTGCGCATGACGCTCAAGCGCGTCGACCTCATCAACAGCGACGCTGCCCTGCCGGCGGTGCAGCTCTTCATCTGAATCTCTTGCCCCACACCATGTCGACCGTTCACGGCGCTTTCAAGCGCGTTGCCGCCCGCCGCGGCGATGCCCCACTGCTGGTGGTCGACGAGGTCACCGCGGCGTCATACAACATCGAGCCGGGCGCGCGCACCTGGCGCGAGGTGCACGGCGAAGTTGAGCGCCTGCGCGCCGCCTACGAGCGGGCCGGCTACGGCCGCGGCCATCGCGTTGGCATCCTGCTCGAGAATCGGCCAGCATTCTTCACGCACTGGCTGGCCCTGAACGCGCTCGGCGTCAGCATCGTGCCGATCCACGCCGACCTGCGCTCGGCCGAGCTCATCTACCTGATCAGCCACAGCGAGATGTGCCTGGCGGTGGTTCAGCCGGGGCGCGAAGGTGCGTTGCGGGCGGCCGCCAACGAAGCGCGCGCCCAGCTCGAGACGATCCGGCCCGAGGTGCTGGGCAACATCCCGCCGGCACGCTCGACGGCGCGCCTGACCGCCAAGCCGATTGGCCGCGACACCGAGTGCGCGCTGCTCTACACCTCGGGCACCACCGGCCGGCCGAAGGGCTGCCGCCTCGCCAACGGCTACTTCCTGCGCGCCGGCGAGTGGTACCTCGGCCTCGGCGATCTCGCCGAGCTGCGCGCCGACGTCGAGCGCATCCTCACGCCGCTGCCGCTCAGCCACATGAACGCGCTGGCCTTCTCCTCGATGGCCGCCATGCTCTCCGGCGGCTCGCTGGTGCAACTCGACCGCTTCCATCCGTCGACGTGGTGGCAGAGCGTGCGCGACAGCAAGGCGACGGTCGTGCACTACCTCGGCGTCATGCCGGCGATGCTGCTGGCCGCGCCGCCGAGCGAGCTCGACCGCCAGCACCAGGTGCGCTTCGGCTTCGGCGCCGGTGTCGAGCCGCGCCATCACGCTGCCTTCGAAGAGCGCTTCGGCTTCCCCCTGCTCGAGGCCTGGGCCATGACCGAGACCGGCGCCGCCGCCTGCATCATGGCCAATCGCGAGCCGCGCCGCGTCGGCACGCGCTGCTTCGGCCGGGCCGAGTCGTTTGTCGAGACGCGCCTCGTCAGCGACACCGGTGCCAAGGTCGAAGACGGCACGTCCGGCGAGCTGCTCGTGCGCGCTGCCGGCGACGAGTCGCGAAAGGACTTCTTTCTCGGTTACCTGAAAGACGAGCAGGCGACCGAAGAGGCCTGGGCCGGTGGCTGGTTCCACACCGGCGACGTCGTGCGGCTCAGCGCCGAAGGCGACTTCCACTTTGTCGACCGGCGCAAGAACGTGATCCGTCGCAGCGGCGAAAACATCTCGGCGGTGGAAGTGGAAAGCGTGCTCAGCCAGCATCTGGCGGTGGAGGCCTGCGCCGTCGCCCCGACGCCCGACCCGTTGCGCGGCGACGAGGTGCTCGCCTGCATCGTGCTGCGCAAGGCCGACCATCTGCCCGCGCCCGAGCAGATCGCGGCGAGCATCGTTCGCCACGCGATGGAGCAGCTCGCCTACTTCAAGGCACCCGGCTACGTCGCCTTCGTCGACGCCTTGCCGCTCACCGTGTCGGCGAAGATCCAGCGTTCCGAACTGCGCGATCTCGCGAAGAAGCTGCCGGGCACGCCGAACTGCTTCGACACCCGGCAGATGAAGCGGCGGCGCAAGAAGGAGCTGCAGGCGGCGGCCACGGCGGCGGGCGACCTCGAGACGGACAGCGGCAAGCTCGAAACGGGCAGCGGCAAGCTGCCCTGACGGTGAGGCGTCGCTCCTACGACGGCGTCGCGGTCACCGTGCCGGTGACGGTGCCGTACGTGCGCTACTCGACGCACGGCGCGCACTGGTTCATCGGCCAGGCGATGGATGCGCTGGTCGAGCGCTCCGGCATCGCCAAGGATCGCATCGACGGCCTGACGATCAGCAGCTTCTCGCTCTCGCCCGACACCGCCGTCGGCGTCACCCAGCACCTGGGCCTCAGCCCGCGCTGGCTCGACCACATCCCGACCGGCGGCGCGTCGGGCGTGATGGCGCTGCGCCGCGCCGCGCGTGCGGTGCAGGCGGGCGACGCCGACGTCGTCGCCTGCGTTGCCGCCGACGCCAACCATGTCGAGTCGTTTCGCCAGATGCTCGGCGGCTTCTCGCACTTCGCGCGCGACGCGAGCTATCCGTACGGCTCGGGTGGGCCGAACTCGATATTCGCCTTCATCACCGCCGCCTACATGCGTGAATACGGCGCGACGCGCGCCGACTTCGGCCGCATCGCCGTCGCTCAGCGTGCCAACGCACTGAACAACCCGGGCGCACTCTTCAAGACGCCGCTCACGCTCGAGCAGTACCTCGACGCGCGGCCGATCGCCGAGCCGATCCACCTGTTCGATTGCGTCATGCCGTGCGCCGGCGCCGAGGCGTTCTTCGTGATGAGCGAAGAGCGTGCTCGCGACCTCGGCCTCCCGCACGTGCTGCTGCG
>JBDTIO010000377.1:0-8592 GCA_039936375.1 Caldimonas sp.
GCGATCCGTCAAGGCGATTGATGGCGAGCTGCGCAGGCAGCTGGCGCGGCGGCAGGATGAGCTCGCTGTAGTTCGTGAGGGAATGCGGCCGCCAGCCGAAGAAGGCGAGATAGGAGGCGACCACCGGCGCGGCGCAGACGACAAGGATCGTCAGCATCTGCCAGCGCCCGTGCCGGGTCCGCTTCGGATCGGGCATCCCGTCGGGCGAAGGCAAGACGTGGACGCTGAAGTTGAGCAACCCCGTGTCAGTGCTCGCGGCGTTGGCGGGGACGGGGGATTCGGAACCAGACATAGAGGAAGGCGATCACCGAGCCGATAGCGAACCACTGGAACGCATAGCCGTAGTGCATCTGCACGTTCGTTGCGGGGGCCGGCCAGTGCCGCTCGAGGCCATCGTGCGCATTCGCCGGCGTCGCACTTTCGACGATCGCGAGCGGCAGCACCGCGAGCCCGATTTCTCGCGCGAACGAAGCCGGGTCGACATTTTGCCGGATCGGCCCGCTGGCAGCGGCAGTGAACTCGAACAGCCGCGCCGGTGCCAGTGCCACCGTGCCGTGGAGGGGGACGCGGCCAGACGGCGTGACCAGGCTCGGCAACGCGGTTCGATCGCTGAAGTTCCGCCCGACCCAGCCGCGCTGTACCAGCACCGCGTCGTTCGATGCGTCGAGCAGAAATGGCGTGACGACAAAGAAGCCGACCTTGCCCTGCATCTGGCGGTTGTCGAGGAAAACGGTGCGCTCGGCAAGCCAGTGGCCGACAAGGTCGACACGCCGATAGGTTTGCGCCGCGCTGTCTTCGGGTCGGCGCGCCAGCGCGGAAGCGGCAAGGGGCGGCTCGCTTTCGCGGGCGACGAGCTGGCTCTGCAAGGTCTCTTCCTGTGTCGCGCGACCGAGCTGCCAGAAAGCGAGCCGAAACGCCAAGACGACACTCGCCAGCGCCGCCAGAAGAACCAGCAGATTGCGCGCTCGCGCGGCCGCCGGCGCTTGCCGGACAGCACTTTCGCTCACGCCGCGCTCACCGGAGCGCACAGACGGCGAGCCGATAATCGCGAGCCATGAAACTGCTCATCGGCCTCGCCTTCGTCGCCATCATCGGTGCGCTAGTTGTTGCCGGTGTCTTCATGATGCGCGGCGGCCGCGACGGCGCGTCGAAGAGTGGCAACATGATGCGAGCCTTGGCCGTGCGCGTCGCCTTATCGGTCGCGCTCTTCGTCTGCATCATCGTTGCCTGGCGGCTGGGCTGGATCCATCCGACCGGCGTACCGCTGGGCCGCTGAGAGCGGGGCCGCAACCGACGCCGGGGCCGCCGCAAGGCGGTTCGCATCCCACGAGAACAGCGAACGACGTGAGCGTGAGGCCTCCCTACAACCAGTAGACGACGATGTAGAGGCCCAGCCACACGACGTCGACGAAATGCCAGTACCAGGCCGCCCCTTCGAAACCGAAGTGGCGATCCGGCGTGAAGTGGCCACGCATGATGCGGATCGTGATGAAGAGCAGCATCAGCATGCCGATGAACACGTGAAAGCCGTGGAAGCCGGTCAGCATGAAGAAGGTGGAGCCGTAGGCGCCTGAGCTGAGCTTGAGGTTGAGCTCGCTATAGGCATGCGAGTACTCGTAGGCCTGAAAACTCAGGAAGGTGATGCCGAGCGCCACCGTGAGCCACATGAAGACGATTGCCCGCATGCGATGGTTGGCGATGAGCGCGTGGTGCGCAATCGTCACCGTGACACCGGATGTCAGCAGGATCGCGGTGTTGAGGGTCGGAATCGGCCACGGTCCCATCGTCCCGAACGGATCGATCGTGCCGGCCGGCGAACCGGTATAGCCGACACCGGCGCTCGGCCAGACGGCTTTGAAGTCGGGCCAGAGCACGGCGTTGTCAAGGTTGCCGAGGCTGGGCAGCGCGTGCATCCGTACCCAATAGAGCGCACCGAAGAAGGCGCTGAAGAACATGACTTCCGAGAAGATGAACCAGCTCATGCTCCAGCGGAAGGACACGTCGACGCGCCGGTTGTAGAGGCCGCTTTCGCTTTCCGAGATCGCCAGGCGAAACCACTGCTGCAGCACGAACGCCCAGACCACGAAGCCGGTCAGCACTACCCAGGCACCCCATTCGACGCCGTTGACCCACTGGCTGGCACCGAAGATGACGAGCAACAGGCCGAACGCCGCCGATGCCGGATGCCGGGACGGCGCCGGAACGAAGTAATAGGGCGCTGCGCCCGGCTGCGTCACTGCCGACATGGCGGTTTCTCCTGCGATTTCGAAAAGGTGGAATGCATCCGGCTGATAGGGCAACCTCCCAGCCGCACGCTTTGGCATTTGCCTCGGCAACGGCCCGGTGATCTCATGCGGCGACGCCGCTCGCGATGACCCAGTTGACCAGGACGATGAGCACGGCGACGAAGAGCGCCGCAGCGACGACGCCGACGATGACGATGTGCAAGGGATTCAGCTCGCTCGCGTCGCGCTCGAGGTCGCGCCCCTTGCGGACGCCAAAGAACGACCAGCAGACAGCGCCCACCGTGCGTGACAGCGAGCCCTTGCGACGCGCTGCGTTCCCGATGTGACCGCCCTCGAGATCGTTCATGACAGCCGCTCGACAGGGAAGCGGCTCGATGCGACCGGTTCGGATGGCACTTTGGCGCCAACCTCGAAGAAGGTGTACGAGAGGGTGATCGTCTTCACGTCTTTGGGCAGCTTCGCGTCGACGACGAAAACGACCGGCCAGCGCTTCGACTCGCCCGCCTGCAATACCTGCTGATTAAAGCAGAAGCACTCCAGCTTCGTGAAATGGGACATCGCGACGCTCGGCGCGTAGCTGGGAATCGCCTGCAACACCATCGCCCGGTTCTGGCGATTGCGAAACGAATACGTGACCGTCGTGACCTGCCCGGGATGGACGTCGATCGACGACTGCTCGGGTTTGAAATCCCACGGGCCGCGCGCGTTGGCATCGAACTCGACCGTGATGGTGCGGCTCGCGTCGACCTGGCTGTTGCGTGCGGCGACCGTGCCGGCCGCACCCAGCGACTCGGAGAGCGCGATCACGTTCAGCCCGAGGGCGCTGCAGACAGCGCGATAGATCGGCACCAGGCTGTAGCCGAAGCCGAACATCAGCAGGACGACGATGAGCAGTTTGCCCACCATCCTGCGATTGCCGGCGAAAAGGACGCGTGCGCGCCCGGCGGAAGGACTGATCACGATACGGACTCGAGGTGCCCCGTCAGATTCCGAACAGCGCGCTCTTGGCGATGAAGCCGAAGAAGAAAATGAGCGCGATCGACGCGAGGATGAGCCCGAGCCGCAGGTTGGCCTTGCGTTGCCGGTCGTCCATGGTCATCGCTCAGGCCGGAACGCCGGTGCCCGAGGTATCGATGGAATCCGGCGGTCCGTAGCCGAGGATCTTCGTGCCGGCGGCATTCAGCCTCGGCGGCGTCTCGAAGGTGTGGAATGGCGCCGGCGACGGAATCTCCCATTCCAGGCCCTCGGCGCCTTCCCATGGCTGCTGCGGCGCTGGTGCGCCCTTGCCACGCATCATCGGGATGATGACGAAGAAGAGGAAATAGACCTGAGACAGGCCGAAGCCGAACGCGCCGATCGACGCAATCATGTTGAAGTCGGTGAACTGGATCGGATAGTCGGCATAGCGACGCGGCATTCCGGCCAGGCCAAGAAAATGCATCGGGAAGAAGGTGACGTTGAAGGTGATGAGCGAAGCCCAGAAGTGGATCTTGCCGCGCGTCTCGTTGTACATCACACCGGTCCACTTCGGACCCCAGTAGTAGACGCCGCCGAACATCGCGAACAGCGACCCGGCGACGAGCACGTAGTGGAAGTGGGCGACGACGTAGTAGGTATCGTGAAGCTGGATGTCGATCGGCACGATCGCCAGGATGAGCCCGGTGAAGCCGCCCATCGTGAAGACGAAGATGAAGCCGACCGCCCAGAGCATCGGCGTCTCGAACGTCATCGAGCCGCGCCACATGGTGGCGACCCAGTTGAAGATCTTCACACCCGTGGGCACCGCGATCAGCATGGTCGCGTACATGAAGAAGAGCTGGCCGGTCACAGGCATGCCCTGGGTGAACATGTGGTGCGCCCAGACGAGGAACGAGAGGATCGCGATCGACGCCGTGGCGTAGACCATCGAGGTGTAGCCGAACAGTCGCTTTCTCGCGAACGCCGGGATGATCGCGCTGATGATCCCGAACGCCGGCAGGATCATGATGTAGACCTCCGGATGGCCGAAGAACCAGAAGATGTGCTGGTACATCACCGGGTCGCCGCCGCCGGCGGGGTTGAAGAAGCTGGTGCCGAAATGGCGGTCGGTCAGCGTCATCGTGATCGCGCCGGCGAGCACCGGCATCACGGCGATCAGCAGGAAGGCGGTGATCAGCCAGGTCCAGCAGAAAAGCGGCATCTTCATCAAGGTCATGCCGGGCGCGCGCATGTTGAGGATGGTGACGATGATGTTGATCGAGCCCATGATCGAGCTCGCACCGGCGACGTGCAGCGCGAAGATGGCGGTGTCCATCGACGGGCCCATCTGAAGCGTCAGCGGCGCGTAGAGCGTCCAGCCGGTGGCCGGGGCGCCGCCGGGCAGCAGGAACGTGCTCAGGAACATGATCGCCACCGGAATGAGCAGCCAGAAGCTCAGGTTGTTCATCCGCGCGAAGGCCATGTCGGGCGCGCCGATCTGCAGCGGGATCATCCAGTTCGCGAAGCCGACGAAGGCCGGCATGATTGCGCCGAAGACCATGATCAGGCCGTGCATCGTCGTCAGCTGGTTGAAGAGCTGCGGATTGACGAACTGCAGGCCGGGCTCGAACAGCTCGGCCCGGATGATCATGGCGAGCGTGCCGCCGATCATGAACATGGTGAAGGCGAAGACCAGGTACATCGTGCCGATGTCCTTGTGATTCGTCGCGTAGACCCAGCGCCGCCAGCCGCGCGGCGCGCCGTGATGCTCGTCGTGAGCATGGTCGTGGTCGTGTCCGGCGGGTGCGACGCCGCCGTGAAGTCCGCCGTCGGGTCCGATTACTGCGCTCATTGCGATGTGTTCCTGTGCGTGACGGCGGGCGCTACTTGCGCGCGGCCGCGACTTCGGTCGGCTGCACCAGCTGGCCGGTGGCATTCGACCAGTGGTTCTTCGAGAAGGTGATGACCGAGGCGATCTCGGTGTCGCTCAGCTGCTTCCACGATGGCATGGCGTTGCGGCCGGCGAGAACGACGTGGATCTGCTTGGTCTTGTCGGCGTCGAGCACCACCGGCGAGCCGTCGAGCGGGAAGACGCCATTGCCGCCCTTGCCGTTGGGCTGGTGGCAGACCTGGCAATTGGCGGTGTAGACCTGCTCTCCGCGCGCTTCGAGAGCGGCCAGGTCCCAGACCTTGTTCGGGTCGTCGGCCAGCGCCGCCATCGCCTTCTTCTTGCCGTCGACCCACTGGGTGTAGTCGGCCTGCGAGACGACCTTCACCTGGATCGGCATGTACGAGTGCTCCTTGCCGCAGAGCTGCGAGCACTGGCCGTAGTAGGTGCCGGCCTTGGCGGCGCGAAACCAAGTGTCGCGCACGAAGCCGGGAACCGCGGTTTCCTGGACGCCGAGCGCAGGCACGTAGAACGCGTGGATGACATCGTCGGCCGTCGTGATGATGCGCACCTTCTTGTCGACTGGCACGACGAGCGGATTGTCGACCTTGAGCAGGTAGTCGTCGCCCTGGGGTTTGCCGGAGTCGGACATTTCGCGCTGCGCCGGATCTATCGTCGAGACGAAGCCGATGCCTTCGCCCTCGCCCTTCAGGTAGTCGTAGCCCCACTTCCACTGACTGCCGGTGACCTTGACGGTGAGATCGGCCGAGCTCGTGTCCTTCATGGCAACGATGGTCTTCGTTGCGGGCAGCGCCATCAGGATGACGATGACGAAAGGAACAACCGTCCAGGCGATCTCGACGGTGGTGCTCTCGTGGAAGTTGGCGGCCCGCGCGCCGCGCGACTTGCGGTGCATGACGATCGAATAGAACATCACGCCGAACACCGCCAGAAAGATCACCAGGCAGATGATCAGCATGAAGTTGTGCAACCACAACTGCTCGACGGCGATCGCCGTCACCGGAGGATCCAGGTTGAACTGATTGACGGCCGGGCCACCCTCCAGGTTGCCCGCTGCGAAAGCTGGCAGCGCGAGCAGCGCACCCCAGGACAGGGCAAGCCGCCCCGCCGCATGCCCAAAGGATCGCATCGTCATCATCTGTGTGACCACGTCAATTGTCGGATTCAGTTCGAGCTGCGCCACCACAGCGCAGGCATCACGCAATTCGCCGGCCCAGGCGCGGCACGCTCGCCGCGGGTCTTCGATACCCTCGACAAAACCGAAGGATTTTAGCGTACGCGCTCAGCGCGGCGCGGCGGGCCGGCGCACCAGGGCCCGCATCTCGTCCAGCGAGACGGTCACCGGCTCGCCAGCGCGCGCCCGCGGCGCCACCTTGAAGCCGTGGCCGTAGGCCACTTCGACGCTCATGGCGATTCGGCCGTCGGCGCCGGCGCGCGCACCGAGCTCGGTCAGAAGCCGACGCCGCCATGCCGGCGTGCGCAGGCCCGGGAATCGCTCCGGCGCGGCGTTGCCGCCGAGCTGGCGCAATTCCAGCAGCAGCGCCTCGGCGCTCGGCCAGGACAGGGTCAGCGTTTCCTGGTCCATCACCGGCTCGGCGAAACCGGCGGCGACGAGCATGTCGCCAAGGTCGTGCATGTCGACGTATCCGGGCGTCGGCGCCGACCAGCCGACGGCGGCGTAGAGGTCGCGCAACTCGCGCAGGCTGCCGGGGCCGAGACACGACAGCACGACGAGGCCGTCGACGTCGAGCAAACGGTGCCATCGCGCGAACAAGGCAGGCGGATCGACGCTGCCATGCAGCACCATGTTGGCCCAGATCAGCTGGGCCTGGCCGATCGCCGCATCGTCTTCGTCGGCCGCATGGGCCTCGGAAGATGCCGCGCCGAATTGCCACCAGGGCGTGCTACGCCGGCGGGCGCTTCGCTCCAGCCAGCGCGCGTTGGCTTCGACGGTGACGATCTTTGCCTTCGGGTAGCGCTCGCGCAGCACCGCTTCGCCGCCGCCGAGCCCGGCCCACCAGTCGAGGATTCGCGCCGGCTGCGCTCGCATCGGCGCCAGCCGCTCGCCGAGCCGGCGCGCGATCTCGCGGTGCAGCCAAGGTGGCTCGGGGGCAAGGACCAAACGGCGCAATGCCGCCTCGACCGCCGCGGCATCGAGGCGGCGCCCGCTCGCGCCATCGTCGTTGGCCATGGCGGGCAAGTATATTGAGGCGATGCTTTCGACGCCGCCGCCGGCCGCATGGCGCCGCCTTTCATCGTCCATCTCGCGATCGCGCTGGCCGAGCCTGTGCGCCGTCTGTCACGCCTGGGGAGCCGGACGCGTCTGCGCCGAATGCACCGCACGCTTCGCCGTCGTGGTGCCTCGCTGTCGACGCTGCGCCTTGCCAGTACCGGCCACCGCCGCGGTGTGCGGTGCCTGCATCGCGGCGCCGCCTGATTTCGACGCCGCGCTGGCCCGCGTCGACTATGGCTTCCCGTGGGATCGCCTGATCGCCGCTTTCAAGTTCCATGGCGCGCTCGACCTCGCTCCGGTGTTCGCACGGGCCATCGTTGAAGCGCAGCACGACGCCCCGAACGAACCGTTGCCGTTGCCGTTGCTGATCGTGCCGGTACCGCAGAGCGAGGCGCGGTTGCGCGAGCGCGGCTACAACCAGGCCTGGGAGCTGGCCCGGCGGGTTGCGCGACGCGTCGAAGGACGCGCCGAGGCGCGCCTGCTTCTGCGCATCCGCGACACGCTGCACCAGCTTGCGTTGCCACCCGACGAGCGCGAAGGCAACGTGCGTGGCGCGTTCGCCGTCGAGCCGCGGCGCATTGCCGAGCTGCGCGGTCGCGCAGTCGCCGTCGTCGACGACGTGATGACGACGGGCAGTACCGTCGCCGAAATCGCACGCGTGCTGAAGCAGGCCGGCGCCGCGCGGGTCGAGGCCTGGGTCGTGGCCCGCACGCCGCGGCCCGAAGACCAATAGGCCGCCATGTTTCACATCGTCCTGGTCGAGCCGGAGATCCCGCCGAACACCGGCAACATCATTCGACTCGCCGCCAACACGGGGACGCAACTGCATCTCGTCGAGCCGCTCGGCTTTTCGATGGAAGACCGGCTGCTGCGTCGCGCCGGGCTGGACTATCACGAGCTTGCCGAAGTCCGCAGGCATCTCTCGTGGTCCGCCTTCGTTGCCGCGATGCAGCCCGACCCGGCTCGCCTGTTCGCTTTCACGACGCGCGGACAGGCTCCCTTTGCAGACGTTTCCTGGCGAGCAGGCGACTGGCTCGTATTCGGCTCGGAGACCGCCGGACTGCCGGACCCGATCCGCAAATCGATTCCGCCTTCGCAGCAGGTGCGCCTGCCGATGCGGCCCGGTCAGCGCAGTCTCAATCTCAGCAACGCCGTGGCCGTCGCGGTGTTCGAGGCCTGGCGCCAGAACGGCTACGCGAACGGCACGTAGTGTGCTGTCCCGCCGGTCTGAGACAGCACACTGGGGC
>JBDTIO010000378.1:0-2680 GCA_039936375.1 Caldimonas sp.
GCGAGAATCCTCGCATGACATTTCAACGCTCCAATGGTCGCGCCCACGACGCACTGCGCTCCGTCTCGATCACCCGCTCGTTCACGCGCCACGCCGAGGGCTCGGTGCTGGTGGCCTTCGGCGACACCAAGGTGCTTTGCACCGCCTCGGTCGAAGAGAAGGTGCCGCCGCACAAGCGCGGCAGCGGCGAGGGCTGGCTGACGGCGGAATACGGCATGCTGCCGCGCTCGACGCACACGCGCAGCGACCGCGAAGCGGCGCGCGGCAAGCAGAGCGGGCGCACCCAGGAAATCCAGCGCCTGATCGGCCGCTCGTTGCGCTGCGTCTTCGATCTCGGCGCGCTCGGCGAGCGGACCATCGCGCTCGACTGCGACGTGCTGCAGGCCGACGGCGGCACCCGCACGGCGGCCATCACCGGCGCTTTCGTCGCCGCGCACGACGCCGTCAGCTGGCTGATCGCGCAAGGCCGCATCAAGCAATCGCCGATCCGGGACTTCGTCGCCGCGGTGTCGGTTGGCATCGTCTCTGCGATGCCTTTGCTCGATCTTGAATACGTCGAAGACGCGGCCTGCGACACCGACATGAACGTCGTCATGACGGCGTCGGGCGGCTTCGTCGAGTTGCAGGGCACCGCCGAAGGCGCGACCTTCTCGCGTCTCGAGATGGACGCGCTATTGGCGCTGGCGAGTCGGGGCATCGGCGAGCTGGTTGTCGCGCAGCGCCGGGCGCTCGGAATAGCGCTGGTCTGAGCCGCTCGGGGGTCGATGCGGTGAGGTTGGTCCTCGCTTCGAACAATCCAGGCAAGCTCGCCGAGTTGCAGCAACTGTTCGCGCCGCTCGGGCTGCAGATGCTGGCACAGGGCAGCCTCGATATCGGCGAAGCCGAAGAGCCGCACGCCACGTTCCTCGAGAACGCACTCGCCAAGGCCCGCCATGCTGCCGCCGCGGCCCGTGGCGCCGCCATCGCCGATGACTCGGGGCTGGTCGTCGATGCGCTGGGCGGAGCCCCGGGCGTCGAGTCGGCTCGCTTCGCGACGGTCGCCCTCGGCAGCGGCGACCGCGAAGCGAAGCGACACGTGCAGGATGCAGCGAACAATGCGCTGCTCCTCGAGCGTTTGCACGGCCGGACCGATCGGCGCGCCCGCTTCGTCACGACGCTGGTGGCGATTCGCAGCGCCTCGGATCCGGAGCCGCTCGTGGCTTTCGGCCGTTGGCCCGGGGAAATCGCCCACTCGCCGCGCGGCGCGGGCGGCTTCGGCTATGACCCGCTCGTCATCGTTGGGCCGCTCGGAAAAACCGTCGCCGAGCTGGACACCGCGGTAAAGAACGCGGCCAGCCACCGCGCGCAGGCGGCGCGGCAGATGCTGACGCTCATGCGCGAGGTCTGGCGACTCGGCTGACATGGCCGACACGACCTTGCGCATCGCCTCGGCCCCGGCCGAGCCCGCGCCCGTTCCGCTCGGCAGCGTGGCCGAACGCCTCGCTCGCCTGATGCGCCCGGGCGCGTTGACGCTTGCAGCGCTGCCGCCGCTCTCGCTCTACGTGCATGTGCCGTGGTGCATCCGCAAGTGCCCATACTGCGATTTCAACTCGCACGCGGCGCCCGGTCGCTCGACGGCCGGAGTGGCCTCGGGCAACGAGCTGCCGCAGCAGCGCTACGTCGATGCGCTCGTCGCCGATCTCGAAGCGGCCCTGCCGTTCGTCTGGGGCCGGCGTATCCACACGATCTTCATCGGCGGCGGCACGCCGAGCCTGTTCGAGCCGGCGCAGATCGAACGCCTAATCGCCGCCGTGCGGGCCCGCCTGCCGCTCGAGTCGGGCTGCGAGATCAGCCTCGAAGCCAACCCGGGCAGCTTCGAGCGCGACCGGTTCCGCGCCTTTCGCGACGCCGGCGTGACGCGCCTTTCGATCGGCGTGCAAAGCTTCGACGATGCGCGGCTGACGGCGCTCGGGCGCGTGCACGGGGCGGCCGAGGCGCGCGCCGCGATCGTCGAAGCGAAGAGCGCCTTCGAGACCTTCAACATCGATCTCATGTACGCGTTGCCCGGGCAGACGCTCGGCGACTGCGAAGCCGACCTTGCTGCCGCGCTCGCCTTCGAGCCACCGCATTTGTCGGTCTACCAATTGACGATCGAGCCGAACACCTTTTTCGCCAAGCATCCGCCGCCGCTGCCCGATGACGATCTGGGCTTCGCGATGCTCGACCGCATCACCGAGCGCACCGCCGAGGCGGGCCTGCAACGCTACGAAGTCTCGGCCTACGCGCGGCCGGGTCACCGCGCCCGGCACAACCTCAACTACTGGGAATTCGGCGACTACCTCGGCATAGGCGCCGGCGCGCACGGCAAGCTCAGCTTCGCCCACCGGATCGTCCGCCAGGTGCGCTTGCGCGACCCGGCCGCCTACATGACGGGCGCCGAAATCAGCCGGGCGGTCGCTTCGGAATCGGAGGTGGCGCGCACCGAGCTGCCCTTCGAGTTCATGCTCAACGCCCTGCGCCTGAAAGAGGGCTTCGCGATCAGCCGCTTCGGTGAGCGAACCGGCCTGCCATTGAGCGCCATCGAGGCGCCGCTCGCCGAGGCCGAACGGCGTGGCCTGATCGCGCGCGATCTGCAGCACGTCGTGCCGACCCGGCGCGGCTTCGATTTCCTGAACGACCTGCTCGAGCTGTTCCTGCCACC
>JBDTIO010000379.1:0-2847 GCA_039936375.1 Caldimonas sp.
ACCGCTGCACTTGCACTCGGCGGTTAGAAGCGTGCCTCTTGCTCAACGACAACCCATCGCAAGATTGTCTGGACCGCAACGATGCCGGGATCGTCCGCCTTCCGGATCACTGTCAACAACTGGAACCAAAGGTCATCGTCCGCTCGCTCAACGAACTCGCGAACCGCTCCCGCGACAAAGTCCATCATGGTCATGGACGCGGCGGCGGCGCGCCATTCGATCTGCAGCAGGACCGCTGGATCAAGCGTCGTCAACACGCCGGAGCACACGTCGGGCTGATCCAGTCGCGCGATCAGGTCTCCAAGCATCGCCGAGTAGCCCCTCTGTCGCAGTCGCAGCAGCCATATGCAGCCATGTCTGGGACCTTAGCGTATTGGCGAGCGCGCCGATATGCCCACGGCGCCGACGGCCGGTGGCCGCCGACGCGGTGTTCACCGGACCCTCGGTTGACGCCGCGGAGATCATCATTGCGGCTGGCCTCGTGCGCCTCGGCTCGCGCTTGTCCGGACCCGTTCATGGCGGCCGAGCGGCGAGGGGCGATCCGCCAGTTCACCGAGCGCGGCGTCGACGAGAATGCCGGGCGGTTGCGGATTGCGTTCCGCTGTGGCCGGCGTCGCGCGGCCTCATCGAGAAGCCCGCCAATCGATCGGTGATTTGCGATGGCACAAAGATCGAAGACACCGGACAATTCCAGCCTGTGCCGTCGAAGGGTCAGAAGCCGAACCAGCCGGAGCAGGCCAAGCGTGTCGGACCGCGCGCCGGCAGCCTGGGTCGAAAGGGCGGTGGTCGGCCACTGGCCCGCGGTCCCGACGAAACGGTAACCGCGAAACCGACCACCTGCGCGCATTGCCAATCCGTGCTGACAGATGCCGATCAGGTGCTGCACGGTCGCTACGATAAGATCGACCTGCCGGCGGTCCGCCCCATGGTGACCCGGGTGGAACGTTATGCCACGCACTGCCCGTGCTGCGGCGGGGTAACCCTGGCAGCGATACCCGCGGGCAGCTCGCCGTTCAGCGTGAGCATCGTGGCGCTGGCGATCTATCTGCGCTTCACCCACGCGATCAGCTATCGCCGCCTGACCCAGTTGTTTCTGCACCTCTACGCGCTGCCGATCAGCGAGGGCGCGTTGGATGCGATGTTGCAGCGCGCCAAGCCAAGTTTCGACAACGAGGTCGCGGCCATTCTCGTCCGGCTGCGCCGTCCGCGGATCGTCTGCTCCGATGAGACCTCGGTGCGCATCGACGGTCGTACCCATTGGAACTTGGTGTTTCAGAACGATCGGGTGGTGATCCACGTGGTGCGCAACAGCGCGCCGCCAACGTCATCACCGAGACAATGGCGGGCCATCGGCCGAGCATCTGGGTCTCCGACCTTTATGGCGCGCAGCAGGGGCATGCCGATCTCTGGCAGGTCTGCCTGGAGCACCAACTGCGTGACTGCAAATACGCCCTCGAGGCAGGCGATACGGTCT
The DNA here is from genome assembly GCA_039936375.1 of Caldimonas sp. Lineage (GTDB taxonomy): Bacteria > Pseudomonadota > Gammaproteobacteria > Burkholderiales > Burkholderiaceae_C > Schlegelella_A. The sequence continues at coordinate 1,475 of JBDTIO010000379.1, forward strand.
TCGCCCCACGCATGAAGGCGCTGCTGCTGCGGGCCGTCGTGCTGGCGCGGTGGCGCAAGCAACTGGCCGAGAGCACGCGGCGCACCTATCAGGCCAGGCTGGAGCGCGAGTTGAACGCGATTATGGTGCTGGCGCCCACCAACCACCATGGCAGGCGACTGCGAAAGCGTTACGGGAAGGTGCGCAGCCACCTCTTCACCTTCCTGGAGCATCCGGAGGTTCCACCGGACAACAATGGCAGCGAGCGGGAATTGCGGCCCACAGCCACATACCGCAAAGTCACAGGTGGCTTCCGTTCTACGTGGGGGGCTGATCTGTTCGCCGGCGTTCGATCCGTCGTCGGAACCGTCGCGCGACGGGGAAAGGATGCGTATCAGGCGATTCTCGCAGTCCTGGACGGGGAACCTGTCATTCAGCCGGGTTGAGCAGATACTCCGGATTTGCCAGCCGCCGGTCGGCCATCATCACCCGCAACGCGTCCAATCCTTGGTCGATGAAGAACAGCCGGGCGATGCGGGACGTGGTATCGAGCCGCATCAACCCACGTTCCAGGAGACTCTTGGCTGCCGGTAGCACCTTTGGCTGTCCCGCTCGGGGTCCGCCGCGCCAAATCTTGAGTTGGAAACCTTCCGCCATGGTCGGGAAGGTCGAAAACAACATGTCGAGTTCACGCCGGATGTAATCGCGCTTCGCGGGCGTGAGGGTCATCGCCGTGGCCGGCACTTCGTTCATGCTGCGACAGGGCAGGGGTGGCGATGCGGGGGCCTCTGCGGATCGCTGACGTTTGCCTGCCGGCTGCACACGCGCCCGAACGAGATGTGGCGATCGTGTCCCACCGAGTGGTGTAGGAGCGGCTGCATCAGTGCAGGGTTGAGCTCCTCGGTCAGGCTGCCAGGAGAGGCAGCCCGCCGGCTGGATCATCGCTCATTGGCGCGAAGGTTTCCAGGGTCATGTAGCGGGCGCGCTGGACCCCCTCCGCTGGCATTCCACCTGCTTCGCAGGCGTCCGCCCACTCCTCGCTCTGCCCCAGCAGCAGGGCACCGATCAGTCTGGTGACGGCGGCTTCGTTGGGGAATATCCCGACGACATCGCTGCGTCTTTTGATCTCGTGGTTCAGGCGCTCGATCGGATTCGTCGAGTGGATCTTGGTCCGGTGCTGTGCGGGGAAGCCCATGTAGGCCAGCACGTCGGTCTCGGCGTCGTCCATCAGGGCCGCCAGCTTGGAGACGCGCGGGCGCAGCTCATCGGCAACGTGCCGCCATTGCTTGCGGGCGGCATCGGCATCGTTCGGCGCGAAGGCGATGCCGACCCACGCTGAGGCGATGCGCCGCTGCGTCTTGCCGGCGTGCGCGATGGCGTTGCGCATGAAGTGG
>JBDTIO010000380.1:0-3311 GCA_039936375.1 Caldimonas sp.
CCGGCCATCCTCATGCTGGCCGGCATCTTCTACGGATCGCAGTACGGCGGCGCGATCGGCGCGATCCTGCTCAACCTGCCGAGCCATCCACCGCATGCGGTCACCTGTCTCGATGGCTATCCATTGACGAAGATGGGCAAGGGCGGAACCGCGCTCGGCATCACCATGATGTGCTCGTTCTTCGCAGCGTCTGTGGGGATCATCGTGATGATCTTCATGTCGCCTTTGCTGGTGCAGGTAGCCTTCAAGTTCGGTCCCACCGAAATCTGCTCGATCATGCTGCTGGTGCTGCTGGCGGGTGCAACCATGTCGCGAGGGTCGCCGCTGAAGGGCGTGGCGATGACGGTCGTCGGCCTCTTCTGCGGTGTCGTCGGCACCGATGTCATCAGCGGCACGGCGCGCTTCACGTTCGATCTCCCCGACCTCGCCGACGGCGTCGAACTTGGAGCGCTCTTCATGGGCCTGTTCGGCATCGCCGACTTCCTGATGAGCGTCAACCGCGTGAACATCACGATCAGCAACACCAAGATGAGCATGAAGGACATGCGTCCTTCGCGGGCCGAGATCAAGGAGGCGTTCTGGCCGATGGTGCGCGGCACACTCGTCGGAACGATCTTCGGCGCCATGCCGGGCACCGGCCCGACCATCACCACCTTCATCGCCTACGCGATCGAGCGCAAGATCTCGAAGACGCCGGAGAAGTTCGGCCACGGCATGATCGCCGGCGTCGCCAGCCCGGAAGCGTCGTCGCACTCGAAGACGCAGGTCGACTTCATCCCGACCATGTCGCTTGGCATTCCGGGTGACGCGGTCATGGCGCTGATCCTGGGCGCATTGATCATCAAGGGGATCCAGCCTGGCCCGCAGCTGATCACCGAGCACCCGGACATCTTCTGGGGCCTGATCGCCAGCTTCTGGATCGGCAATATCCTGCTCGTCATCCTCAACGTGCCGATGATCGGCGTCTGGGTCCGCCTCTTGCGCGTGCCGTACAAGTACCTGTTCCCGTCGGCGCTGTTCTTCATCGCCGTCGGCGTCTACAGCACCAAGAGCAGCCTGTTCGATGTCGGCGAGGTGGCGGTCTTCGGCATCCTCGGTGCCATCTTCCTGTGGCTCGATTTCCAGATCGCGCCGATCGCCCTCGGCTTCATTCTGGGGCCGATGCTCGAGGAGAATTTCCGCCGGGCCATGCTGCTTTCGCGAGGCGACATCACGGTCTTCATCCACCGGCCGATCAGCGCCTGGTTCATCGGCTTCTGCACGCTGCTGATCCTGGCCCAGGTCTACGCCTACGTGCGTCGCATCACGATCAAGCCGGTCGCACCACCACACAAACCGGGCGAAGAGCTGATCGCCGAATAGCGCCGAGGTCGCCGCACGGGTTCGGCGACGAATCGTGCCCGTGCTTGCCGCGACGCTCAGGCGTCGTGCCCGACAGCTCGCTACCATCCGGCCATGGCGCAGGCGATCCTGTTCGGCTTTCATGCGGTGGGCGTTCGCCTGAAAGTGGCGCCGCGCTCGGTGCTCGAGCTGCACGTCGACGCCGGCCGGCGCGACCCGCGCATGCAGCATTTCGTCGCCCGGGCCGAAGCGGCTGGCGTGCGCCTGGTCGAGAGCGACGACCCGCGTCTGCAAAAGCTCTCGGGTTCGCATCGGCATCAAGGCGTGGTTGCTCGCGTCGAGCCGTTGCCACGCTCGCATTCGCTCGACGACACGCTCGACGCTGTCGCCGGGCCGCCACTCGTGCTCGTGCTCGACGGCGTCACCGACCCGCACAATCTGGGCGCCTGCCTGCGCGTCGCCGACGGCGCTGGCGCGCATGCCGTGATCGCGCCGAAGGACCATGCCGTGGGCGTGAACGCGACCGTCGCCAAGGTGGCGAGCGGCGCCGCCGAGACGGTGCCCTATTTCATGGTGACCAACCTGGCCCGCACCCTCAACGAATTGAAGGAGCGCGACATCCGCATCGTCGGCACGGCCGAAGATGCGCCGCGCTCGATCTACGAGCTCGACCTGAGTGGCCCGCTCGCCTTGGTCTTCGGCGCCGAAGGCTCGGGCCTTCGCCAACTGACCTCGCGCACCTGCGACGAGCTGGTGCACCTGCCGATGCGCGGCGCCATCGAAAGTCTCAACGTCTCGGTCGCCAGCGGTGTGTGCCTGTACGAAGCAGCGCGCCAGCGGGCGCAAAGGAATGCCTGATGCCTGTCATCGAACTTCGCCATCCGCTGGTTCGACACAAGATCGGGCTGCTCCGCAACGCCGAGCTGTCGACCAAGAGCTTTCGCGAAATCACCTCCGAGCTCGGTCGACTGCTCGCCTATGAAGCGACCGCCGATTTCCCGCTCGAGCCGGCCAGCGTCGTCGGCTGGTGCGGGCCGGTCCAGGTGGAGCGCATCAGCGGCAAGAAGGTGACGCTGGTGCCGATCCTGCGCGCCGGCCTCGGCATGCTCGACGGCGTTCTCGATGCGATTCCGAACGCGAAGGTGAGCGTCGTCGGCATCGCCCGCAATCACGAGACGCTGCTGCCGGAGCCCTACGTCGATCGCCTCGCCGGCGGCCTCCATGCGCGCACCGCGATCGTTCTCGATCCGATGCTGGCGACGGGTGGCTCGATGAAATCGGCGGTGGCGCTGCTGAAGGCGCGCGGCTGCACCGACATTCGCGCGCTCGTGCTCGTCGCCGCGCCAGAAGGCATCGCCGCACTGAACGCCGCCCACCCCGACGTTCGCTGCTGGGCTGCGGCGATCGACAGCCACCTCGACGGCAACGGCTACATCATTCCGGGTCTGGGCGACGCGGGCGACCGGATCTTCGGCACGCGCTGAGCCTTCGTTCTGCAGCCGGAGGCTTCCTTTCGTGCGGGGGCCAGGGCCATCGGCAGGCCGATTCCGCTCATGTCCCCCGACCCGGGGTTGTGCACTCCGGGTCTCCTCCTTTACTTCGCTCCATGGGCCAACCAATGTCCTTGGCAAGCGACGCTGTTCGCTCGCGTGCGAAGAGCGCCTCGCCGGCCTGGTCACGCCCCGAAAAATTCGTGCAGGCGTCACACCCAGCCGAGCCCGCCCACCACCGCTCCGATGCCGACCAGCCACATGGGGCTGAGGCGGGTGCGAGCCATCACCGCGACGCTGAAAGCGATCAATGCCACGGCGCCGATGGGATGCGTGCCTTCGAGCAGGTAGGGCCGCGCCAGCACCCAGCCGGTCGCTACCAGCAGGCCGATCGTGAGCGGCGTGAGCCCGGTGGTGAAGGCGCGCAGACCGCGCGTTTCGCGCCGTTTCGCGCCCCAGCGATTGGCGTAAAGGGTGAGC
>JBDTIO010000381.1:0-8551 GCA_039936375.1 Caldimonas sp.
AGGTTGCGATCGCGCCGGATCGCGTCGTTCCTGGCGACGCGCTGCGCATTCGCTTCGCGCTCTTTCGCTTCCATCTCGGCGGTCTCGTCGGCGGTCGGCGGCGGCGGCCTGATCTTGTTGAACGAGCCATCGGGATTCAGCAAACGCTGATCGCGGTCATTGCAGTCCGGAATGGGCCGATCCGAGGTGTGCTTCTTGCCGTTCGCGTCGATGCACGAAAAGACCAGTCGCGGGGTCGGCGCCGTCTGGGCAGCGGCCATGCCCGAGAAAGCCAGGGCCGCGGCCACGAACGTGACCTGGTGCATCGCCGCCGCGCGACAGCGTCGCGCCTCACACGCCATATTTGTCGCGATAGCGCGCCACCGCGGCAACGTGGTTGGCAAGAGGCGAATTGGCATCCGAGTTCAAGAATTCCAGCAAGTCGGCCAGCGTTGCGATTGAGAAGACCGGCAGGCCATGATCGCGCTCGAAATCCATCACCGCCGACTGCGCCGAAAGGTTGTCGCCACTGCCGCCTCGCTCCATCCGATCGAGCGCGATGAGAACGGCAACCGGCCTGGCCCCTTCCTTACGAATCAGCTCCACCGACTCGCGCTTGGAAGCGCCATCGGTGATGACATCATCGACGATGATCGTGCCTCCCCGCAATGGTGCTCCGACGACGATGCCGCCTTCTCCGTGATCTTTTGCTTCCTTGCGGTTGTAAGCGAAAGGCAGGACGCGGCCGCGCCGGGCGAACTCGATGGCAATCGCGGCAACGAGCGTGATGCCCTTGTAGGCGGGGCCGAACAGCATGTCGAATTCGAGGCCGGAGGCGACGAGACCGCGGGCATAGAATTCCGCCAGGCGCATCAGCTTTGCGCCATCGTCGAACAGCGCCGAGTTGAAGAAGTACGGCGAAAGCCGCCCCGCCTTGGTCTTGAATTCGCCGAATCTGAGGACGCCCGCCTCGACCGCAAACTGCACGAATTCGCGTGCGACGGTGCTGTCGGGGGCTTCGCTGCTCATGCCTGCCTCTTCGTGTTTCGCCTCGTCTCGCTGAACCTGAACGGCATCCGTTCGGCTGCCGCGAAAGGGTTCGAGGCCTGGGCCGAAGGCGTCGGCGCCGATTGTATGGGCGTGCAAGAGATCAAGGCTCAGGCCGAGATGATCGTCGGCCGCTTCGATAGGGTCGCGGGCATGAGGGGGCACTTCCACTTCGCGGAGAAAAAGGGCTACTCGGGCGTCGGCCTCTACAGCCGCAAGAAGCCGAGCTCGGTGCGGCTCGGTTTCGGCGACGCGGAATTCGACGCCGAGGGCCGCTACGTCGAGGCGCGCTTCGACCGCCCCTCTCGCAAAGGCCTGCCGCTTCTCAGCGTCGTCAGCTGCTACTTTCCGAGCGGCTCGTCGGGCGAGCATCGGCAGCAGGCGAAATTCCGTTTCCTCGACCGGATGGCGCCCTATCTCGAATGCCTGGGTCAGGAGCGCGAAGTGATTCTTGTCGGCGACATCAACATCGCGCACAAGGAAATCGACCTCAAGAACTGGAAGGGCAATCGCAAGAACAGCGGCTTCCTGCCCGAGGAACGCGCCTGGATGACGCGGCTGTTCGAGGAGCTCGGCTTCGTCGACGTCTTTCGCAGCCTCAACCCGGAACCCGATCAGTACACCTGGTGGAGCAACCGCGGCCAGGCCTGGGCGAAGAACGTCGGCTGGCGGCTCGACTACCACCTCGCCACACGCGCCGTGGCGACGCTGGCGCGCAGCGAGCAAATCTACCTCGAGCAGCGTTTCAGCGATCATGCGCCGCTCGTCATCGACTACGACTTCAAACTCTGACATGCAACTCAAAGCGAAAGAGATCGAAACCGCGCCGAATCCGACGGCGAGCGTCGTCATCCTGCATGGCCTCGGCGCCGACGGCAACGACTTCGTGCCGATCGCGCGCGAGCTCGACTTGAGCGCGATCGGCCCGGTGCGCTTCGTCTTTCCCGATGCGCCGACGCGGCCGGTGACCATCAACGGCGGCCATGTGATGCGTGCCTGGTACGACATCTTCGGTTTCGATTCGCAGCAGCAGCGCGAAGACGAAGCCGGGCTGCGCGCCTCGCAGGCGCTCGTCGATAGCTTGATCGCGAAAGAAAAGGCGCGCGGCGTTCCGGCGCGCCGCATTGTCCTGGCCGGGTTCAGCCAGGGCTGCGCGATGACACTGATGACGGGCCTGCGCCACGACGAGCGGCTGGCCGGCCTGGTCGGCCTGTCGGGCTATCTGCCGCTGGCGGCCAAGGCCGAAGCCGAGCGGCATGCGGCGAACCGCGACGTACCGATCTTCCTCGCGCACGGCACGCAAGATCCGATCATCCCGATCGCCCGCGCCCGCGCCTCGCGCGACGCCTTGGCCGCCATGGGACACGTCGTCGACTGGCACGAATACGCGATGCCACACTCGGTGTGTGCCGAAGAGATTGGCGACCTCAGCCGCTGGCTGCTGAACGCGCTAGCGCAAAGGCGTGCGGCCAGCTGATACCGTCGATGTCGACTAGGGTCTGTCAACGCCCTGCGTGCCAGGCTCGCCATCGAGCCGGTCGATCGGCCCGCGCAGCACCAGCAGCAGCGCCAGGGCCGGCACCGCGACGATGGTCGAGACGATGAAGAACGCCGGCCAGCCGATCGACAGCGCCAGCACACCGGCGAGCGGCCCGACCCAGACCCGGCCGACCGACGCGAACGCGCTCAGCAGCGCGAATTGAGTGGCGCTGTAGCGGCGGTTGCACAGGCTCATGAGAAAGGCGACGAGAGCGGCCGTGCCCATGCCGCTGGTCACGTTCTCGCTGGCGATCGCCATCAGCAGCCCGCCGTCGACCGGCGTGGCGACGGCGAGCTTGACCAAGCCCCAGTCGAACGGCGGAATGACCAGCCCCGGCAAAGCGCCGCGGCCATGCAGCGACAGCCACCAGAAGCCGAGATTGCCGAGCATCTGCAGGACGCCGAAGATCAGCAGCGAACGCCACAGGCCGAGCCGCATCATCAAGGCGCCCGCCACGAGGGCGCCGCCGATCGTCAGCCACAGGCCGATCACCTTGTTGACGACGCCGACCTCGGCGGTGCTGTACTGCATTGCCTGGAGCAGGAACGGCGTGAGCAGGGAGCCGGCAAACGCATCGGGCAGTTTGTAGAGAACGATGAGGGCAAGAAACGCCGCAGCGCCGGGCCGGGCGAAGTAGTTCGAGAGGCTGCCGAGAAAGGTCTCGAAGCGGGCCCGCCGCGCCGCCCACGCAACCAGCGGCAGGGTGAAGGCGATGCCGGCGAAAAGGGCGAGCAGATCGGCCCAGCGCTCCTGCAGACCGACGGCGACGCTGCTCGTCGCGAACAGCGGCACGACGAGCGCGCGGGCCAGCGGCGAAAAGGCAAAGCGCGTGGCGATGAAGCCGAGCGCGACCGATGCGGCCACCGCCACGAAGCCGCGCACGTCATCACGTGCCGCGCTGACGGGCTTCGCGACGTGAACCAGGCGCGGCGCGAAGAGGGCCGAGAACAGCGCCGCGCCGACCATGAACGCGGCCATGGCGCGATAGACCTCGGGCCAGCTCCAGCCGCCGCCCTGGTTCGGATCGACCCAGATGAAGGCGATGCCGCCCGAAAGAATCATCGCCAGCCGGTAGCCGAGCACGGTGAGCGACGAGCCGAAGCCACGCTCGGCAGCCGGCAGCAGATCGGCGCGGTAAGCATCGACGACGACATCCTGCGACGCCGACAGCCAGGCGACGAGGCCGGCGAGCAGCGAGAAGGCGCCGAGCGCCGACGCCGGCGGCGTCGCCGCCATCCAGACCAGCGCGCCGGCGAGCGTGAGCTGCGTCAGGACCAGCCAGCCTCGCCGACGGCCGAGCCAGGGCGGCTCGAACCGATCCATCAGCGGCGCCCAGAGGAACTTGAAGGTGTAGGGCAGGCCGACGAGGCTGAGAAAGCCGATCGTCGCGATGTCGATGCCGTCGGCGCTGAGCCAGGCTTGCATCGCCTGGCCGGTGAGCGCCAACGGCAAGCCCGAAGCGAAGCCGAGCAGCGTGACCGTGGCCAGACGACCGGCCCGTTCGAAGCGCCTGCCAAAAGCTGCGCCTCGTGCGAACGGTGCGGTCATGCGATCCATTCTAGGGACCGACAATGCGACCCATGAGCCCCCCTGCGCGCGCCGCGACACCGACCTTCGCCGCCGACGACTTCCGCGCTGCGCTGGCCATGTTCGCCACCGGCGTGACGATCGTCACCGCCCGCGACGCCGCCGGCCAGCCGGTGGGTCTCACGGCCAACTCGTTCAACTCGGTCTCGATCGAGCCGCCGCTGGTGCTCTGGAGCCTGTCGCGCCAAGCCGGATCGATGCCGGCCTTCGCCCGAGGTTCGCACTACGCGATCAACGTCCTCGCCGCAGATCAGCACGACCTCGCCGAGCGCTTCGCGAGCCGCGGCCTCGATCGCTTCGAAGGCGTGGCGTTTCACCCGGGCTTCGGTGGCGTGCCCATCCTCGACGGCGCCGCGGCCGTGTTCGAGTGCTTCAACCGCAGCCGCTATGAAGAAGGGGACCACGTGATCTTCGTCGGCGAAGTCGAGCGTTGCACGCGCAGCGAGGGCGCGCATCCCCTGATCTTCCACGGCGGCCGCTATTTCACGGAGTTGCCCCTGTGAGGAATTCCATCTTCGTCTCCGTGGTCGGCCTGACCACCTCGACCCTGCTCGGCGCGCAGACCGGCGATCCGCTTCTCATGAACCCGTTCAACGACCCGTTCGTGCAAGCCAGCTCGGGCCGCCCCTGCCCGCCGCCCCTCGGGCCGGCCTATACCGAAGCCGCCCGCCGCGCCGAATCGCATTCGCGCATCGAGCGTGGAACCTCGTGCTGGCTCGCCGGCAAGTGCACCGAACCGAACGCCTATCGCTACGACGCGGCCAATGCCAAAGCGGCAGTGGCCGCCTTGCAAGCCGACCCTTCGCTCGCCTCGAGCGCGATCTGGGTGACGGCACAGCGCCGCTTCATCTACCTCGAAGGCTGCGTCGGCGACGCGGCGCAAGCGACGGAGGCCGAAGCGGTGGCCAGGGCGTTGCCCGAGATCGACCGGGTGATTCCGGCGCTCGCCCTGCCCGGCGAGCGCACGCCATACCCACGCGCTCGACCCTGACGCGCTCGCCTACGACGACGCGCGACGCGCCGCGAACTCGACGAACCAGGCCACCGACTCGCCGGTGGCCATGGCCCCGGTCTTGAAGACCTGATCGGCCGGCGTGCCCATCAGGAGCTTTTTCACCGGCAGCTCCATCTTCTTTCCGGAGAGGGTCCGCGGCACGGCGCTGACCTGGAAGATGTCGTTCGGCACGTGCCGCGCCGACAGCGCCGTCTTGATTCGCGACCTCATGCGACCGGTGAGCTCGTCGTCGAGCGACAGGCCTTCGCGCAGCACGACGAAGAGCGGCATGTAGCTCTCGCGACCGAGGTATTCGAGGTCGACGACGAGGCTGTCGAGCACCTCCGGCAGCGCCTCGACGGCGCGATACAGCTCGGCGGTGCCCATGCGGATGCCATGCCGGTTGATCGTCGCGTCGCTCCGGCCGTAGATGACGGCGCCGCCGCGCTCGGTGACGAGCAGCCAGTCGCCGTGCCGCCACACGGGATGGCGGTTGTCGCTGCTGCGGTACATGTCGAAATAGCTGGCGTGATAGACGCGGCCGAGCGGCCCGGGTGGCGTGTCGCCCCAGAGATAGAGCGGCATCGACGGCATCGGCTTGATGCAGACGAGCTCGCCCACTTCGCCGACAAGGGCGTGGCCATGGCCTTTTGCATCCGGCTCGCTCCAGGCCTCGACGGCGGCGCCCAGGCAGCGGCACTGCATTTCGCCGGCGACGACCGGAAGCGTGGCCATACCGGCGACGAAGGCACCGGCGAAGTCGGTGCCGCCGGAGATCGGGTTGAGCCAGACGTCGTGGCCGTCGACCTTCGGCAGCTTGGCCCAGATCCATTCGTAGCAGTCGATGGCGAGCGGCGAGCCGGTGGCGCCGACGGCGCGGATGGCCGACAGGTCGCCCGCGCCCTGCGGCTCGACACCGGCCTTCAGGCAGGTCGAATAGAACGCTGCGCCGGCGCCGAAAAAGGTGACCCGCGTGGCCCCGGCGAACTGCCAGATCGTCGCCCAGTCGAGGACGCGAGCCGCGCCGGCGAGTGCGCTCTGCGGCCCGGCCGGGCTGCCGTCGTACATGCAGACGGTGGTGCCACCGAGCAGCGCGCCGAGCTGCGAGTTCCACATGATCCAGCCGGTCGAGCTGTACCAGTGATAGCGGTCGCCGGTCTCGGCGCTGGCGCCGACGTTGTTGTGCAGCGCGCCGGCCTTGAGGCTTTCGAGCATGACCCCGCCATGACCGTGCACGATCGCTTTCGGCAGGCCGGTCGTGCCGCTCGAGTAGACGATCCAGAGCGGATGGTCGAAGGCGAGCCAGCGTGGCGCGAGCCATGCTTCGGATGCGACGAGCGCATCGAAGTCGTGCGCACGACGCGACGGCGCGACGAGCTGGTCGGCTTGCGCGCCCGCGTCGAGATTGCGCCAGAGAACGACGTCGCGGACCGTCGGCAGGTCGGCCAGCAGTTCCGCCAACACGGCCGTCCGGTCGTGCACTGCGCCGCCGTACGTGTAGCCGTCGCAGGCGATGAGCAGCACCGGCTCGATCTGGCGAAAGCGATCGAGCACCGCGAGCGGACCCATGTCGGCCGAGCACACCGACCACACGGCGCCGAGGCTGGCGCAGGCGAGAAAGGCGATCGCCGTCTGCGGCACGTTCGGCATGAAGGCGACGACGCGGTCGCCCGAACGCACACCCAGACGTGCGAACTCTGCGGCCAGCGCTGCAACCTGCCGACGCAGCTCGGGCCACGCGATCTCTTCGGTCTGGCCCTGCAGCTGCATGGCCTCGTTGCGAAAGACGATGGCTGGATGACCCGCCGCATGCGCGCGATCGGCGTGGCGCAGCAGGTGCTGTGCATAGTTGACCGTGGCTCCGCGGAACCATTCGGCGCCGGGCATCGTTTCTTCGACGAGCACCGCGTCATGCGGCGTCGGCGACTCGACCTCGAAGAAATCCCAGATCGATTGCCAGAAGGCACGCAGGTCGTCGCACGACCAGGCCCAGAGCTCGTCGTAGCCCTGCGTCGTGCTCGCATCGAAGACGAGGCCGCGCGTGTCGCGAAGAAAGCGCGTGTAGCGGACGATGCGAGGTTCGAGCGAGGAAAGCATGTTGTCGCAGGTGAAAACGCGAGGGCGCTATTTCGCGGGCCGCTTGCTTTCGTCGATGTCAACGTATTGCCAGAACTGGCCACCGTAGACGGGCGTGCGGTAGCCCAGCAGCCAGGGCTGAACCAGATAAGTCACGAGGCGGTGCACCGTGTATTTCTGAGGCGCATAGGCGGCCACGATCTTCAGGGCTTCGTGCAGCAGCGACAGCCGTTCGGGCCCGTCCGGCAGACTCTGCATTCGGCGGTAGAGCTCGTCGAAGCGCGCATCCTTGAAGCGGGCCAAATTGGCCGCGCCATCGGATAGTCCGTACAGGGTTTGCAGGCCATCCTGGAAGTCGGGCGAGGCGGCGGTGTAGCCCAGCTGCCAGATCATCAGCTTGCCCGCCTTGGCCTGCTTGAGCTCCTCCGGCCACTGCGCCGTCTTGATCTTGAGCCGGACCCCGATCGCATCCATGTTCTTCTCCCACTGCTCGTCGAACTGGCGCGACAGCGCGTCTGGCGTGCTCGCGTACTCGATGACGAGTGGCTGACCGTTCGGCAGGTCGCGCCAGCCGTCGCCGTCGCGGTCGACGTAGCCGTACATGTCGAGCAGGGCCTTGGAACGCGCGACGTCGTAGTCGGCCGAGCCGTCACGGTAATTGGGATCGTAGCCGTAGCCCCCCGGCGCGACGATCGACTGCGCTGCGATCGCCTGGCCGCGCCGCACACCGCGAATTTCCTTCTGGACATCGATCGCCAGACTGATCGCGCGGCGTAGCGCCACCTTGTCGGGCGTCATGCCACCGACAATGGGATCTTCCATGTTGAAGTAGAAGAGGACGCGGTCGGCATTGGCGAAGCGGTCCATGTGGATCCCGCGTCGGGCCAGGTACGGCGCCAGGTGGCCGCCCGGCACCGCTTGGTTCGCAAACTCGAGTGGCACGGAGATCAGGTCGAAATCGCGGTTGAGAAACGACAGCCAGCGGGGTTGGCTTTCTTCGATGATCGAGATCTCGACCCTGTCGATCATCGGCAGGCGACGGCCCCTGAACTGGCGCAGCATGGCTTGCCCTTCGGCGTCGCCAGGCTCGGGCTCTCCGTCATAGAGAACCTCGCGGTACTTGGTATTGCGGGTCAGCACGATGCGCGAACTTCGCCGCCACTCGGCCAGCCTGAACGCGCCCGTACCGACCGGATGCTCGCCGATGGCGTCGCCATAGAACTCGACGACTTCGCGAGCGACGACGCCGTAGAGGCTGCTGTCGGCAATGGTGTAGAGGAAGCGCGGCCTCGGATTGGCGAGCTTGAAGCGCAAGGTGTAGCGATCGA
>JBDTIO010000382.1:0-2649 GCA_039936375.1 Caldimonas sp.
CCAGACCCACGTGAAACTTGGTACGCTCTTCCATGGTCGGTCTCCTTGTTGCTGACGACGCAAGTCACAGCATGTAGCCCTACATGCCTCGGCATGCAATCTACGATGTTGGGGACCGGCCGCCTGGGGTTAGCGGCGACCATGATGTCTAGACACCCACGGAGTGCACGTCACCGATGCGCACGCTCGAGTCACGGAGGAGGCAATTCGTTGAGCGTCTTCAGGTCTGAACGCCCGACCAGCGGGCTCGCATTTCATCCGTCCTGCCCAGCCAAGCATGCGCCGGCGGCCTAACCCTTCCGTCGAGCGGACGTTCCAAAGGCCGCCTCGTGCCCTTTGGGCCGCCGCTCATGTCAAAACGTCAGGCAACTTCGGCCTCGCGGTTGCTGATCGAACGGCCGCCGCACACGCTTGAAGTCCTTGTCTGCCCCAGAGCCCTACATGAGCAGTCTGAACAAGCGGTTTACCGCCACGCTAGAACGAAGCCCCAGCAAAGGCGGCTGGACTTACGTCGTTATGCCAGGCTCTGCCGAGTATTTCAAGACTCGCGGGCTGGTCAAGGTCAAAGGCACCATCGACGGTCATCCCTTTCAGAGTTCGTTCATGGCGCTCGGCGATGGCACGCACAAGCTGCCTATCAAGGCAGCGCTCCGTGCCGTGGTCGCCAAAGAGGTAGGCGAAGGGGTCAAGATTCATCTCACCGAGCGGCTCGAAAAGCAGTACGCAACGCGAGTCGCCGCGCGAAATACCTCCTCTTTTCAGGCGAGGCGCTGCCCGCGGTTCAGATGCAGGCCTGGGCCTCGTCGACTTCGTCGTTCCGGGCGGCGGTTTGACATCTAGTGTCGACGCGATGGTCGAGAAGTTTGCCCAGAGGAGTTCGTTGGTCCTTGAGCGCATGAAATGTTTGGTTCAGCAAAGCGCTGAGCAGTCCCGGGCAGCGGCTCTCGATGCCGAGATCTCGCTGCACACGTTGCATGTCATGTCACACGACCGCAATGAGGGCTTGGAACCCTTCGCCGAAAAGAGAATGCCGCGATACCTGGGTTGCTGACGACAGATCGCATGGCGTCTGGAACTTCCCCTCGTGCGACATCCTGGTCGGGGTACGCACAGGCGGCGTTCCGCCTGCGGAAGTCCGCAAAGGATCGGGTAGCCGGCGGCCCGCACTTTTGCGGGCCGGGCTCGCGGCGCTTTCGTCCCCTCGCCTTTATATGATGCTGCACCCGTTTAACAGGATCCCGAGATGACCACCAACGAAGTTCGCATGGAAGGTCTGACCCTGACAGTCATCGACGTCGCGGCCTCGGTCGACTACTACTGCAACAAGTTGGAGCTGTTCACACTCGAATGGAATGCGGCGCCGCAGTTCGCGATGCTGAGGGTGAACGATGGCCCGGCAACGCTGGGCCTGCTCTCGTGGACCGAGGCCGAGAAGGAAGGCGCGGAGCGGTTGTCTCGAGCGCAGGCGCGCGCGGTGCACGTCGAATTCAGCACCGACGACCTCGACGGCCTTTACGCCAACTTGGTTGCCAAGGGTGTTGTCATCGACGTGCCACCCCACGATGAGCCTTGGGAGCGTGCGATGACGGCGTTCGATCCGGACGGCTACTCGGTGGAGATGGCGCAGGGGCGCCGTGGCAAGAAGGAATAGGGATCGCGTCAGACGCCGCGGCCGCGATTTCCGCGGCTGGAAGAATGGCGCCGTGTCGCACGACGACTCTGGGACGCGCCTCGGTTCTGTCGCGATAAGGCGATGAGGCCAAGCATTGCTGCGCGGCCAACGCCGATCAGAAGGCCAATGAGTAGAACTGGTTCGCTGCGGACGAGGCTTGATCTTTGATGTCGCCGAGCTGGCCTTTGCGGATCATGTGCATGACTTCGATGCCGGCGAGCAGAATTCGGGCGCACCGGAAGGACTTGAATCCGAGCATCGGCCGAGTGATCCGTTTGACGGCGCGGTGATCTTGCTCGACGAGGTTGTTCAGGTACTTCGACTGACGCATCTCAACGGTCAATCCGCTGTCGGCCTGGATGCTCGTGATCGCCGCCGTGTTCGCGCCGCTCTTGTCTATCGTGATCTTCTCGGGCACGCCGTGCTGGTCGATAGCGCGTTCGAAGAACGCACGGGCCGCGGCGTGATCTCGCTTCGCGCGCAGTAGGAAGTCAACAGTGTCGCCGTCGCGGTCGACCGCCCGGTACAGGTACTTCCACTGGCCGCAGACCTTGACGTAGGTCGTCCATTCGCCAGCAAGATCGCGTCGGCGAAAAAGCTGCTCGCCAACGGCGTACCCCCGAGGGACGTGGCGCAGAACCTCGGGGTGTCGGTGCCGACGCTTTATCGCTGGCTCCCGGCCTCAGAGCGGGCTTAGCGTACGATTTTTTCCGTTTTCTGAAGGGACCCCCATGAGGCCGCTCCGGCGCCCGGTGAAGATCCAACTTCGCTACCGCTCGAGACTTACGGTCATCACCGCATGACTGAACTTGCCGCGTACGGATAACAAAGGGAATACGGTGCGATTGGCAGCCAGAAACTGGCCGAGCGCGGGGTCTTCGTCGACCACTCCACGTTGCACCGCTGGTCGATAAGGATATTGCCGGTGCTGGCCGCCGCGTTCCGTCGGCGCAAGCGACCAGTCGGCCTGAGTTGGA
>JBDTIO010000383.1:0-3502 GCA_039936375.1 Caldimonas sp.
TGCATGACCTGCATCCGCGCCTCGTCCATTTCGCGGTCGAGGGCCAGCCGATCCACCTCGGCACGGTGCATCGACTCGACGCTGCGCGTCTCGCGCCGGCTGAATTCGACGATGACGGCCACCAGGCCGGCCAGCTCCGCGTAGCGAAACCAGAAGACGATGATCAGCGAGAGGCGCTCGAGCCTAAACGGGTTGTCGTTCAGCCAAGCGAGCCAGGCTACTCGTTCGACGCCGGCGACGGGCGCCAGCAGGGCAATCGTCACGGCCAAAGCGAGATAGCGTCGCCTTCCTTCGGGGGCGCCGAGGTTGCCCACGACCACCAGGGGAATCGCCATGGTCGCGGCGATGAGCAGGATGCAGGCAAATTCGGCACCGACATACCACGCGAGCCAAACCTGGAAGCCCAACTCCTCGGTGACGGAAGGCAGGTCCATGATCGTGTTCGACAGCGACCAGACGAGACACAGCCCGACGACCGTGGCGACCCGCTGCGGCGTGATCCCCGTCAGCACACGGGCGGCGCCTGCGAGTTGCCAACGCCAAGCCGCGTGAGGGAACGTCGACACTATTCGCACGGTTTCCGGGATGTGAAGAGGCTGGAGAGCGGAACGATAGTCGGCGCGCCGCGGCGCGGCGTCAACGGCAGGCGACGAAACTGTCCCTCGCGGGCCCGAAGGTCATCAACGGTGGCGTGAAAGTCGCTCTTTCAGGCAATCTCGGCATCGACGCCGGACCCCGTCGGCGGCCAGACCTGCGGCAAGCAGATCCGATTCGCTGGTCGTCCGTGCGTGCTCTCCGTACTCCCGGATTCGAGTCCACTACCAGCCCGCGGATCGAACGTCTGGGAAGACAGATCAAGAAGTCGGTCGCCATCGTCTCGTCATGATCGTTCAGCAGCGGTGGCGTGCATAAGGATGAGATGCCCGCGCGAAGCATCGCGGTGCGTCGTCAGCAGGCACGACGCATTCGTCTGCTCCTGGCGAGTTTCGACCTACGCAAAGCCGCGTTCGTCAGAATTTCCGGGACGACGGGGCGACACAGGCGGAGCATTCGTTCGCGTCTCGGTCCGAGCGCAGTCAACGTTTGACTTCATCACCAGGAGACTCCTCATGAAGAGAACATCCCTCTCGCGGCGGCCGCTCGCAAGCTATGCGGTCGCGCTCGGGCTCGGCGCGATCGCAGCAACGTTCGCAGGCCGGGCCGACGCCGGCTGTGGCCAGTACAGCCCGATCGACACACCCCCGCCGGCGGTCTGGGACGCCCCGCTGCCGGCTGCCGGAAGAATGATGTCGGCGGTTTACCGGCCCGGGCTCGATCAGCTAATCCGAGTCAACGATGACAGAGACATGCGCGATGCGGCGGGCATCGTCGGCACCTGGCGCTTCACGTTCGTCTCCGACGGCACGTCTTACCCGGTTCAGATTCCGTATGGCGCCGTCGTCGATTTCGGCACGGTGCAATGGCACAGCGACGGGACCGAGTTCATGATCTCCGGCGGCCGGCCGCCAAGTTCCGGTGACGTGTGCATGGGCTCCTGGGAGCAGACCGGCCCGTCGAGCTACAAACTCGAGCATATCGCTCTTGCCTGGGCCAGCAGCGACTCGACGCCGCCCGCATCTCCTGCGGTCTACGTCGGGCCGGCGATCATCCATGAGGTCGTGACCCTGAACCATTCACGCAACGGATTCGAGGGCTCGTTCACGCTCGATCAGTATGCGAAGGACGAAGTGACGGTGCTCGAGCACATCAGCGGCAAGGTGACTGCCACACGGTTCACCGCCCACTGACTCTGCCCGGCCCGACACCGCATCGCAAACCGGTCGGGGTCGGGCTGCGCGCCTCGCGTCGGGCGGCGGTACTGCGCATCAGAACTTCTCGGTTCCGTGGCAGCAAAAGCGAATGCCAAACGCCATGCCCGCACGTGCGATTTCGCCGCGCCTTGCCTACAAATCCGCAGCCTGGCGCAGTGTCTGCACGACCGGGCGTGTCAAGACCTCGCGCAGGCCCCACCAGCCGGCCGCGAGGGCCAGCAGCGCGCCGGCGACGCCACCGGCGAGCGGCACCAGCGGCGACGGGTTCCAGCTGAATTCGAAGACGTAGCGGGCCAGGGCCCAGCTGACCGCGATCGCGGCGAACGACGCGAGCACGCCGGCAAGCGCGCCGACACCGAGCAGCTCGGCGCGCTGCACCTGGGCCAGGAGCTTGCTGCCGGCACCGAGCGCACGCATGACCGCGAACTCGCGGGCCCGCGACTCGCGCGTCGCGCTCACGGCGGCGAACAGAACGACGAGGCCGGCGGCGAGCGTGAAGCCGAACAGGAACTGCACCGCTTGCACGACCTGGTCGAGCACACGCTGGATCTGCGCGATCGAGGCCGAGACATCGATCGAAGTGATGTTCGGGAAGTCGCGGCTCAGGGCGTTGTCGAAGCCCGGTGTCGTCGGCGCCCGATAGGCGGCGATGAAGCTGACCGGCGCATCGGGCACCTGCGCGGTCGGAAAGAGAACGAAGAAATTGACACGCATCGACGACCAGTCGACCTTGCGCAGGCTCGTGATGCGGCCTTCGACGTTGACGCCGCCGAGATCGAAGCGAAGCACGTCGCCGACCTTCAGGCCGAGCGTTTGCGCCAGGCCCTCCTCGACGCTCAGCGCGCCCGGCTCGTTGTCTTTCCAGTGGCCGGCCGAGACCGTGTTGTGCTCCGGAAGAGTCGCGCTGTAGCTGAGATTGAACTCGCGGTCGAGCAGGCGCCGGGCCCGCTCGTCGGGCAAGGCGTCGGGCACCAGCGTCTTGCCATCGACCGTCGTCAGCCGGCCGCGGATCATCGGAAACCAGTCGTAGCGCGTCACGCCGGCGCTCTTCAGCGCCTGCTGGAAGGCGCCGGCCTGCGGCGGCTGGACGTTGATGACGAATCGATTCGGCGCATCCTTCGGCGTCGCCTGGCGCCAACTCGAGATGAGGTCCGTGCGCAGCAGGAACAACAGCACCAGGGCGAGCAGGCCGACGGCGAGCGCCGAGACCTGGAGCACCGCGAACGCCGGCCGCGACGCGATCTGCCGCGTCGCCAGGATGAGCCAGCGTGGCTCGCCGGACTCGGGCACCGAGCGGCGCAGGATCGCCAGCGCCAGCCACGACAGCAGCGCGAAGACGCAGACCGCGCCCGCGAAGCCGCCGACGGCGATCAGGCCGAGCTTGAGATCGCTGGCCACCGCGAGCAGCAAGGCCGAAAAGCCCAGCACGCCGGCGCCGAGCACCGCGATCGAAGCCGGCCTGAGGGCGCCGACGTCGCGCCGGATGACGCGCAGCGGCGGCACGCGCGCCAGTTGCAGCACCGGCGGCAGGCCGAAGCCGAACAGCAGCGTGAAGCCGACGCCGACGCCGAAGAGCGCCGGCCAGACGCCCGGCGGCGGCAGCACGGCCTCGACCAGGCCGGAAAGAAACCAGATGAAGACGTAGTGCACGGTAAAGCCGAGCACGAGACCGATGGCGCTCGCGAACAGGC
>JBDTIO010000384.1:0-3245 GCA_039936375.1 Caldimonas sp.
TCTTGTCGCCGAGGATCGAGCCGCCCGACAGGCTGGAGCTCGGGTCGACGGCGAGAACCGCGACGCGATGGCCGAGCTCGATCAGGTGCAGCCCGAGCGTCTCGATGAAGGTCGACTTGCCGACGCCTGGCACACCCGAGATACCGAGGCGCAGCGCTGGCTCCTCGGGCGCCGGCAACGCCGTGAGCAGCGCATCGGCGCGGTCGCGGTGGTCGGCGCGCGTCGACTCGAGCAAGGTGATCGTCTTGGCGACAGCGCGCCGCTGGCGCTCGCCGCTGGCCGCGGTCACGTCGTCGAGCAGGGCCTGGTCGCCGATGGGCAGCATCGACGGCGGGTCAATGCGCGGCGAGTGCGCGGCGAATCTGCTCGAGCACGTCTTTGGCGCTCGCTGGAATCGGCGTACCGGGGCCGTAGATGCCCTTGACGCCGGCATCGAAAAGAAACTCGTAGTCCTGCTTCGGGATCACGCCGCCGACGAAGACGACGATGTCGCCGCCGCCCTGCGCCTTCAGCGATTCGATGATCGCCGGCACCAGCGTCCTGTGGCCGGCCGCGAGTGTCGACACGCCGACCGCGTGCACGTCGTTCTCGATCGCCTGCCGCGCGCATTCCTCGGCGGTCTGGAACAGCGGCCCGATGTCGACGTCGAAGCCGAGGTCGGCGAAGGCGCTGGCCACGACCTTGGCGCCGCGGTCGTGCCCGTCCTGGCCGAGCTTGGCGATCATGACGCGCGGCCTTCGCCCTTCCTTCTCGGCGAAGTCGGCGATCTCGCGCTTCAACTGGTCCCAGCCTTCGGCGCTGTCGTAGGCCGCGGCATAAACGCCCGAGACCTTCTGCGTGTCGGCGCGATGGCGGCCCCAGGCGGCTTCGAGCGCGTCGCTGATCTCGCCCACGGTGGCACGCAGGCGCACGGCGTGGATCGACAGCTCGAGCAGATTGCCCCGGCCAGACGTCGCCGCCTCGGTGAGCGCATCGAGCGCTGCCC
Organism: Caldimonas sp.; assembly: GCA_039936375.1. Lineage (GTDB taxonomy): Bacteria > Pseudomonadota > Gammaproteobacteria > Burkholderiales > Burkholderiaceae_C > Schlegelella_A. The sequence goes on from JBDTIO010000384.1 coordinate 986, forward strand.
GAACGCCGGCACCGTCGCGCGACGAACGAATGGTCTCCAAGCGTTTGACCTGGTTTTCGCGCACCGCGACGTTGTCGATCGCCAGCGTATCGATCGCCGCTTCCTCGCCGAGCTTGTACTTGTTGACGCCGACGATCACGTCTTGCCCGGAATCGATGCGCGCCTGCTTCTCGGCCGCGCTCGCCTCGATCTTCAGCTTGGCCCAGCCGCTCTGCACCGCCCGGGTCATGCCGCCCATGGCCTCGATCTCTTCGATGATCGTCCACGCCGCGTCCGCCATCTGCTGCGTCAGCCCCTCCATCGCATAGCTGCCGGCCCACGGGTCGATGATCGAGGTGATGTGCGTCTCTTCCTGGATCACGAGCTGCGTGTTGCGGGCGATACGGGCGCTGAACTCGGTCGGCAGCGCGATCGCTTCGTCGAGGGCGTTGGTGTGCAGGCTCTGGGTGCCGCCGAAGACCGCGGCCATCGCTTCGATTGTCGTGCGCACGACGTTGTTGTACGGGTCCTGCGCGGTCAGCGTCCAGCCCGAGGTCTGGCAATGCGTGCGCAGGATGGAGCTCTTCGCCTGCTTCGGCGCGAACTCCTTCATGATGCGAAACCACAAGCCGCGCGCCGCGCGCATCTTGGCAATCTCGAGATAGAAGTTCATGCCGATCGCCCAGAAGAAGCTGAGCCGGCCGGCGAAGGCATCGACGTCGAGCCCCTTGACGATGGCGGTGCGAACGTACTCGCGGCCGTCGGCCAGCGTCAGCGCGAGCTCGAGCGCCTGGTTCGCGCCGGCCTCCTGGATGTGATAGCCCGAGATCGAGATCGAGTTGAACTTTGGCATGTGCGCGGCCGTGTACTCGATGATGTCGCCGACGATCCGCATGCTCGGCGCCGGCGGATAGATGTAGGTGTTCCTCACCATGAACTCTTTCAGGATGTCGTTCTGGATCGTTCCTGAAAGCTTGTCCTCGGCGACGCCCTGCTCTTCGGCGGCGACGATGTAGCCGGCCAGCACCGGCAGCACGCCGCCGTTCATCGTCATTGAGACGCTGACCTTGTCGAGCGGGATCGCATCGAACAGGATCTTCATGTCCTCGACCGAGTCGATCGCCACCCCGGCCTTGCCGACATCGCCGACCACACGCGGGTGATCGCTGTCGTAGCCGCGGTGGGTGGCGAGGTCGAAGGCGACGCTGATGCCCTGGGCGCCGCCGGCCAGCGCCTTGCGATAGAAGTCGTTCGAAGCCTCGGCCGTCGAGAAGCCCGCGTACTGGCGGATCGTCCATGGCCGCACCGCGTACATGGTCGCCTGCGGGCCGCGGATGTACGGCGGAAATCCCGGCAACGTGTCGCTGGCCGGCAGGCCCTTTACATCGGCGGCGGTGTAGAGCGGCTTGACGACGATGCCTTCTGGCGTGACCCAGCTCAGCGCGTCGACGTCGCCACCGGGCGCCGAGCGCGCGGCGGCGGCTTGCCACTGGCTGAGCGCGGCAGTCGCGTCGTCGAAAGCTTTCGTCATCGCAAAAGGCAGGAAGCCGGAACGTACCGATTATCTGGCCGACCGGCGACAATCTCCGCATGGCCCGGCCGACCGTTTGTCTCATCGCCGCAGTCGCCCGCGACGGCGGCATCGGCCACGCCGGTCGCCTCCTGGTTCGCATTGCCGAAGACCTCCGCCGATTCAAGCAACTCACGCTCGGCTCACCAGTGATCATGGGCCGCGCCACCTGGGACTCGATCGGTCGTCCGCTGCCCGGGCGAGACAACATCGTCATCACCCGCAATCCGGCGTGGCACGCCGAAGGAGCGCGGCCGGCCGCGTCACTTGAAGCGGCACTCGCCCTCGTCGCCGGCGCGGATCGGGTCTTCATCACCGGAGGCGTTGGCATCTACGCATTGGCCCTGCCGCTGGCCGACGAGCTCGAGCTGACCGAGATCGACGCGGTGTTCCCCGCCGATACCTTCTTCCCGTCTTGGAATCGCGCCGATTTCAGGCAGACTGCGCGCGAGGCGCACGCAACGGCCGACGGCCTGCGCTACAGCTTCGTCACCTACCGAAAAGTTTGATCCAGGAAACGGCAGATGTCCGGTCACGGTTTTCACGCGCACGGTCCGCACGACGAGGAGCTCGAGCATCAGGCAGAGGCCGAGCCGCACGGCATGGCCGGCCACCTCGCCGTGGCAACCGCAATCATCGCCACGTTCGGCGCGATCTTTTCGTACATGGGCGGCCTGGCGCAGCTCGACGCCGGCCTCTACAAGAACGAGT
>JBDTIO010000385.1:0-2994 GCA_039936375.1 Caldimonas sp.
CCAGTGGAGCTGTTCACCGAGATGCGCAGCCTGCTCGACCGCAGCCTCGCGATTCGCACCTATTCGATTCACGTCCTGGACGTCGATCGCTCGCAGCGCCGAGCGCTGATGGTCGAGGCGATCGCGCTGATGGCCGATGGCCGTGTGCGCGCGGCACCCGTCCTGCCGTTCGCACTCGAGGACGCATGCCTCGCCCACACGCTGCTCGACGAAGGCCCACTGGGCAAAATCGCGCTCATGCCTCGTGCCTGAGCGGCACCGGCAACGCAGTCGCCTCAGAGCATGTCGCACTGTGTCTTCGGCATCCACGGGATTGGGGCGAGCGCTGCAGGGTCGGAGACGACATCGATCACCGTCGGCCGACCTGCGTCGAGACCTGCGCGGATGGCGGGGCCGACTGCTTCGGGATCCGTCACGCGGATTCCGTTGCAGCCGAACGACTCGGCAATTGCTGCGTAGTCGAGCGGCTTGAATTTGTAGAGCTCGTCCATGCGGCCGTCGCGACCTGCATATGCAGTGCGAAGGTTGCGAAGCCCCTGGCCGAGTTGCCCGTTGTTGTTGACGATCGTCACTGTCGCGAGGTTCCAGCGCCTCGCGGTCTCGAGCTCGGGCAGGTGGTACATGAAGCCGCCGTCGCCCGTGAAGCAGACGACCGGCCGATCGGGACTCGCAGCCTTGGCGCCGAGCGCCGCCGGGAAGGCCCACCCGAGCGAGCCGGCGGCGCGCAGATAGGTCTGGGACGGACCCCGCATGTCGAGCATCTGACCGGTCCATTGCGAGGCATAGCCAGTATCGGCAACCAGGATCGCATCGCCAGGCAACACGCGGCCGAGTTCTTCGCAAAGCCGCTCGGGGCGCATCGGCACTGCATCGCTGACGCGATGCTCGCGGATCTTCTCGATCCAGTCGTTGCGCAGGCCTGCGATTCGATCTAGCCACGCCCGAAGGTCGAGCGCCGACAGCGTCCGACCGAGCGCTTCGATCATCGCCAGCGGATCGCTCTGGATCTTGACCGCACCGGGCAGATTGCGACCGAGCTCGCTCGGGTCAACGTCGACCTGGATCGTCGCGGTGCCGTCCTGCGGCAGCATCCAGTTCGCAGATTCCTGGTCCCCGAGATCACAGCCGACATAGAGCACCACATCAGCCTCGGCCACCGCGCGATTCGCCGCGTCTGTTCCGTAGGTGCCCATCACGCCGACGTTGAGCGGGTGGGTAGCAGGCAGAAGCGGCTTGGTGTCGAGCGTGGTGACGAGGGGCAGCCCGCTGGCTTCAACGAAGAGCCGCAGCGCGGCCTGCGCGCCCGACCAGTTGACGCCGATACCGGCGACGATCAGTGGCCGCGTGGCCGAAGAAAGCAACTTCGCGGAACGCGAGACCAACGCTGGGTCCGGATGAATGCGAAACGGCGGGAGTTGCATGAACTCGGGCTCGATCACCGACTCGAGCGCCGTGGTCCAGTAATCCGTGGCACTGCCGGTGTTGCCGGCGACGTCGAGATGGACCGGCCCGGTTCGCCCTGTGGTCGCTTCGCGAAAGGCCTGACGAAGCAGTTGCGAAACCTGCTGTGGCACGTCGATTCGCGCGCTGAACTTGGTGACCGCACGAAACATCGGCTCGTGCGGCAACTCCTGGTAGGCGTTCCGGTATTGGTTTTCCGCAATGTGCCGGCCGGTGATGGCGATGATTGGCGACCGGGCGAGTAACGCGTCCTGCAGACCGGCGGCTAGGTTCGCTGCGCCGACCGATTGCGCCATGCATACAGCCGGGCGCTGCAAGACGCGTGCGTAGCCGTCGGCCATGTAGGCCGCCGCCTTCTCGGAATGGGCCAGCACGCGATGAATCCCGTGGTCTTCGAGATGGGCGAGCGTATGACGCAGGATCGCGTCGACGAAGAAGATATGGGTCAGGCCATAAGAGGCCAGCGCGCTCGCAAGATGGGCGCCGCCGTGCTTGTATTCGTTCATGGGATTACCTCGGTTCTGTCGTCAATGGGTCGCACTGACGTCGGACGGTCGACCGACTCGAGATGATTGAACGCTCGAGACAGAGTGTCAAGTAGGCATCGGCCCGCGTCGCCCCACCGCGAGGTCTGCGGCCTGCCAGTAGCGAGCTGTGCGTCAGCGTGCAGGCGCCCGGAAGCCCGCTTCCAAAAAGGGCACGAGCTCTTCCATCGCCTGCTCGAGATCATTGGAACTGCAGACGCCGCCAGAGAGAAAATGCAGGCGAACGCTGTCAAGCAGGGCGAACGTGTTGACTCCGAGCATGAAGTAGAAGCGCCAGTAGAGCGTTTGTTCCGGGACGTGCGGCAGAGCCTTGCGAAATGCAGCGACGTACAGCGGCGTGACATCGTTGTGCACAAGACCGCGGGCCTCCTGGGCAAGGTCTGGCGGCTCGGTCGTGAGACGCGCGTGCAGACGTGCAAACGCCGCTCCACCGGGCTGAAGAGCCGCGCGAAAGAGCGGAAATGCAAAACGCTTGATGAGCTCGGTGAGCGGAATGTGACCATCGGGCCAATGCAAGTGCGCCTCCTGCAGCAGCCGGATCCGCTCTTGCGCCAGTGGTTTGCCGCGTCGCACGAAGATCTCGATGAAGAGCTTTCGCTTGCTTGCGAAGTGGTAATGGACCGTGCCGAGCGTGACCCCTGCCTCGAGCGCGATGGCACGTGTCGAAGTCGCCTCGAAGCCAATATCGCCGAACAGTTTTTCTGCGACATCCATGAGCCGCTCACGCGCCTTCAGCGGCGGCGGTTCAACGGCGACAGCGGGCGTGATTGGGGCGACGACGGCGCTCATCTGCGCGGCAGTATGCCACTCCCGTTCGATCCATTGCACTGACCTGCGCCCCCACGGTCGGATCAGGGTGAACCCGTGTTGTCCGCGAACTAGAGGTGCCTATAGTTGGTCGATCGACCAGTTTTCGGCCAAGGATCGCGAGATTCCCACCACACTACAGAACGGGACTGACATGCCCTCCAGGAGACATTTTCTTCAT
>JBDTIO010000386.1:0-4540 GCA_039936375.1 Caldimonas sp.
CGAAGCGCCGAGCTGTGCTCATGCTCGGCCAGTCGGGCGAACAAGCCGGGTGCCGGTTCGCGCAGGAAGCCGGCCGCGAACTGATGCAGCAAGCGGCGGATCTCCTCGGCGGCGTTGACGAAGAGGCGTGCTTCTTCATCGGTGCCGTGGCCAATGACCTGCGACCGCGCCAACGCGTGCTCGAGAGCGCGAGCCAGTTGCGAGAGATCGGTGAAGCCGACCGTCGCCGAGCTGCCGGCGAGTGAATGGGCAAGCGCAATCGGCGTCTCGCCGAGCGGCCGATGCAACTCCATCGCCCACTCGGCGACTTCGGTCATCAGGCGGCGCGACAGCTCGTCGGCCTCGTTGAGATAGATGTTGAACAGCGGAATGCCGATGCGCAGATTGCCGACGACCTTGACGTGCTCGTCGCTCGCTTCGAATCCCGCAGTCGGCCCGGCCTCGACCGATGACGCAATGGCGGCATCCACATCCAGGTCGAGCGGTGCCGGCGACGAGGCCGGGCTCGCCGCACGTCCTACGGAAGGCAGCGCCTCGCCGCTCGACAGATCGAGCAGAAGGCTGCTCGGCCCGTGGTCGTTTTCGTCGTGGCCATGATCGCTCGGCGACAGCGGCTCGAACAGCGCCGCCGACTCGGTCGGGTTGCCCAGGTCGAGATCGATCGGGCCGCCCAACGTGGACGGCGCGAATTCGCTGCCGGCGAGCGTCGTCTGGATCGACTCGTCGCGCGCGTCCTCGAAGCGATCGAACATCGCCGAGGTGCCGACGTCGAGCGTCGGATGGTCCTCGAGGGCCGGCGGCGCGTTCGACTCGAACTTGTCGATGCCGGACAGGTCGAGCTCGAAGGCCACCTCGGACGCCGGTTCGGCGGCCGCCGGCGCCGCCGCTGGCGGCCGCCCGAGCTCGAGGTCGGCGCGGCTCGGCAGGTCGGGCGGCAGCCCGAACGGCAGGGCGATGTCCGAGCTTTCCTCGCCCGCTTGCAAGCGACGCGCTATCCGATCGGCAGCGACCTTGACTTCGCCTTCGGTGCGTCCGGCATCTTTCTTTGCGGTGATGTCGTCGACCCAGTGGCCGAGATGATCGAGCACCCAGTGGGTGAACTCGATCAGCGGCGGCAGGACGGCGCGCTGCTCGGCGAGCTGGCTGTTGAAGACCTGTTCGCAGGCCCAGGCGGCTTCGCCGAAGGCCTTCAGGCCGACCATCCGCGAGCTGCCCTTCAAGGTATGGAAGGCACGGCGCACGGTGGTGAGGAGGCCGAGGTCGCCGGGCGACTGCTGCAGCCCCGTTGTCGCATCGTTGGCGCCGGCGATCACCTCGCGCGCTTCTTCGAGGAAGACCTCGCGCATTTCTTCGTCGTGCTCGAGATCGCCGATCAGCACGATCGGCTTCATCGGCTCGGGCGCCCGCGCTTCGACGACGACATCGAAACCGGCCGGCTCGGTCGAGGTAGCGACGAAGTCGACCAGCGCTTCGGAAAGCTCGCCGCGTGCCGTCGTGACCTTGACCGGATCGTCGGCGGCCTTGAGCAGCGCTTCTTGCGCCTTCAGCACCGCGGCGGCCAGCCCCGGCTGGTCGGCGGCCTGCGCCTCGTGCGACAGGCGCTCGAGATCGCGCGTCACGTCGAGCAGCGGCACGTCGTCGCGCACCGAGCTGAAGGCAAGCATCTGCGCCTGCTCGATCAGGCGGGCCTCGACCGGCGGTGCCTGCTCGGGCGCACCGCTGCTGCGACCCATCACCGGGGCGAGCGTGCCGGCTTCGGCGTCATAGACGAACAGCGACTTGGCGAGCTGCGGCTGCACGCTCAGCATGTCGATCATGAAGCCGAGTGCGCTCAGGTTTCCGGCCAGGCGCTGGAAAACGCCGGCCTGGGCGATGCGCGCCGGATCGACTTCGGTCGAAACAAGACCGTGCACCTCGTCGCGCATGCGCAGCAAGGCTTGCGATGCCTGGTCCATGCCGAGCACCGACAGCACGCCGCGCATCGACGCCAATTGCGTCGGCACGTCGCTGAGCACGCCCGGTTCGGTCGGATCGCGAAAGAAGGTGTCGATCGCCTTTTCGGCCTCGCCGAGCGAAACGCGGAGCTCCTGCACGACGCTGCCCATCGTCTGCCGATCGGAGACGCGGCGATAAAGCTCCTCCATCCACTGCTCGAGCGGATCGGGCGGCGCTTCCTGGCGAACCGCCGACAGGCGTTCGGCAAGGCGACGGACGCGCGCCGCATGCTCCGGATCGTCGAAGTCGCCGTCTTCGAGCGCGGCTTCGATGTAGAGCAGGCTGGTCGCGACTTCCATCGCCAGGGCCGGCGGCGGCGCCGCGTTCGAGGCTTGCGTCTGCGTCACGGCGGTCTGTAGCTCGGCGGCGAAGGCCTCGCCGAACGGGAAGAGTTTGCGCAACGAATCGCCGACCAGGGCGAACTGCTCGGCCAGGCCCGAAATGCGATGCATCTCGCCGCCCGCCGTCGCCGACCACGCTTCCTTGGCGGCGATGACGCGTTTCTTGGCGTGTGCGATGACGGCCGGATCGAAACGACCGAGAACGCTCAGCGAATAGTCGGTGGGCACCTGCTCGGCCAAGCCGAACGCCGCGCGTACGGCGGCCAACCGCGGCACACGCATGCCGCGACCGGCCGGCGCGCTCTGCGATGCGAAAAAGAGCAGGTCGCGAGCCAGCCGTTCGGAAACGTCAGAATCGCCACGCTCGAGAATGCGGAACTGGGCGAGCAGGCGCGAAGCCACGCGCTTGGTGAAGACATCGAAACCGAGCAGGCCGTGGTGCTGCGCTTCGAAGACCGCGGCGGCGAGATTCCAGAAGGTTCGCACTTGCGGATGCGCGGTGGCGGCCGCCAGGCCGGCGCAGACGTCGCTCATCCGCGCCGCGGCCGTCAACGCCTGGGTGCCTCGCATCAGCTGCAGGAGGCTGCTCTCGAGCTGGGTGCGTACCGTCGCGTCGGCCTGACGCGGCAGAACCTCGGCATCGCTCTGGACGTCGCGCCACCGCCAGTCCATCGGCCACAGGTCGGCCGGATGAACGCGCTCCGCTTCGACCGCTTCCTGTACCGCGCGGTATTGCGGGAAGAGCGACAGCGGCGAGACGGCCTTGCCGCCGAGCACGCGCGTCAGGAAATCGAGCAGCGCGAACGACGAGCGCTCGATGTCGGCAACGAGCTCCGGCGTCAACGATTGCGGCCGGGCGATGCTCTTCTGCACCGCCATTTCGCTGGCTCGCAGGACGATCGCCGGCGCCGGCAGGCCGACCAGCTCGAGCGCGCCGACACCCTGGTGAATCTGGGCGCGCGCCGTGCGCAGCACGCCGGGGTCGACGCCGTCGAGGTCGGATCCGGTGACGGCTTCGGAATCCTTGATGAATCGGCGCAGCGACTTGTGCGCCGCATCGAGCGAGCGTCGAAGCTCCTCCTGCACCCAGGCGATGGCGCTGAGGTCGTCGGCGGATGCGGTGGCGGCCGCGGTGGCGGCGGCGGAGTCCTCGAGCGTGCTGTCCATCCGGCGCCTCGGCTGCTTGCTAAATGGGGGCGGGTCGGTGCCCGGGGTTCAGTGGGCTTCGGCCGCGGTCAGGCGATCTTGAATCGCGCGACCGACTGGTTCAGCTCCTCGGCCGTGCGCGAGAGCTCGCGCACCATCTGCGCCGTCGAGCGGGTGCCCTCGCTCGTCTGCTCGGTCACCGCGAAGATGTGCTGGATGTTCGCGGCGACGACGTTGGCCGACTGGGCCTCGGAGAGCGACTGCTGCGAGATCTGCGAGACAAGATCGGTCAGCTGACGCGTGACGCGGTCGATGTCGCCGAGCGCCGTACCGGCCGCGTCGGTCAGTCGCGTTCCTTCGACCACGCCTTGCGTCGACCGCTCCATGGCGCCGACCGCGTCCTGCGTGTCGGTCTGGATCGTCTTGACCAGCGCCGCGATCTGCCGCGTCGCGTCGGCCGAACGCTCGGCCAGCCGCTGCACTTCTTCGGCCACGACCGAGAAGCCTCTTCCTGCGTCTCCGGCGGACGCCGCCTGAATGGCGGCGTTGAGCGCCAGCACGTTCGTCTGCTCCGTGATGTCGGAGATCAGCTCGGTGATTTCGCCGATCTCCTGCGACGATTCGCCGAGCCGCTTGATCCGCTTCGACGTTTCCTGGATCTGGTCACGAATCGAGTTCATGCCGCCGATCGTGTTCTGCACCGCCTTCAGGCCGGACTCGGCGGCGTGCAGCGATTGCCGCGCCACCTGTGCCGTTTCCTGCGCCTGCGCCGACACGTGGTTGATGCGCCCGGCCATCTGCAGCACCGACTCGCCGGTATCGCGAATCTCGCGCAACTGCTCGGAAGAGGTGGCGAGCAGCTCGCTCGAGTTCGCCTCGACCTGCTCGGTGGTCGCCGCCACCCGGGTCACCGTGCCCTGCACCTGCGAGACGAGCGTGCGCAACTCCTCGACCGTGTAGTTCACCGAATCGGCGATCGCGCCGGTGATGTCTTCGGTCACGGTGGCCTGCTGCGTCAGGTCGCCCTCCGCGACCGCTTGCAGCTCGTTCATCAGCCG
>JBDTIO010000387.1:0-3269 GCA_039936375.1 Caldimonas sp.
GCGGCAACATCTATTTCCTCGCCAAGATCGGCGCCACGGACGGCAAGAGCTTTCAGCAGATGGCAGGCAGCATGACGGGCATGAGCGAAGACGAGTACCGCCGCATGATGATCTCGGGCGGCCGCTCGGTCGAAGGCAACCGTCGCATCGGCGAAGACGGCGACGCGCAGGCGCACCACCAGCCGCAAGGCAGCGCCGGCCGCAAGGCGGACGGTTGAGATGGCCCGCATCAGCGCCTCGGTGTACACCTCCCACGTGCCGGCGATCGGCGCGGCGATCGATCAGGGCAAGACCGGCGAGCCTTATTGGCGGCCGCTGTTCGAAGGCTACGAATTCTCCAAGCAGTGGATGAAGGCGCACACGCCCGATGTGATCTTCCTCGTCTACAACGACCATGCGAGCGCGTTCAGCCTCGACATGATCCCAACCTTTGCGCTCGCCACCGGCGAACGTTTCTCGCCCGCCGACGAAGGCTGGGGCCCGCGACCGGTACCCGAAGTCATCGGCCATCCGGAGCTGGCGTCGCACATCGCCCAGTCCGTCATCCAGGACGACTTCGATCTGACGATCGTCAACCGGATGGAGGTCGACCACGGCCTGACCGTGCCGCTGAACCTGCTCTGCGGTTCGCCCGCAGCGTGGCCCTGCCCGGTGATCCCGTTCGCCGTCAACGTCGTGCAGTACCCGATCCCCTCGGGGCAGCGCTGCCTCAATCTCGGCAAGGCGATCCGCAAGGCGATTGAGTCGTACGACGCGCCGCTCGACGTCCAGATATGGGGAACCGGCGGCATGAGCCATCAGCTGCAGGGCCCGCGCGCCGGCCTCATCAACCGGGCCTGGGACCACCGCTTCCTCGACCGCTTGATCGACGACCCCGAAGGCCTGGCCCGCGTCCCGCACATCGACTACGTGCGCGAAGCCGGCTCGGAGGGCATCGAGCTCGTGATGTGGCTGATCGCGCGCGGCGCCATGGCCGATCTGAACGGCGGTGCGAAGCCGACCGTCGCGCATCGCTTCTATCACGTGCCGGCGAGCAATACGGCCGTCGGCCATCTGATCCTGGAGAACTCTCGATGACAGCGAAAACCATCAAGGTCGCCCTGGCCGGCGCCGGTGCGTTCGGCATCAAACACCTCGACGGCATCAGGAACATCGACGGCGTCGAAGTCGTCTCGGTGATCGGCCGCGAGCTCGGCAAGACCCGGGAGGTGGCGGCGAAGTACGGGATCGGCCACGTCGGCACCGAGCTGGCGGAGAGCCTGGCGCTGCCCGACCTCGATGCCGTGATCTTGTGCACGCCGACGCAGATGCATGCCGAGCAGAGCATCGCCTGCCTGAAGGCCGGCAAGCACGTCCAGGTCGAGATCCCGCTGGCCGATTCGCTGGCCGGTGCCGAGTCGGTGGCCGCCTTGCAGAAGCGCACCAGCCTGGTGGCGATGGTCGGGCACACGCGGCGCTTCAATCCGAGCCATCAATGGCTGCACCGGCGCATCGCCGCGGGTGAGCTCAAGATCCAGCAGATGGACGTGCAGACCTATTTTTTCCGGCGCACCAACATGAACGCGCTCGGCCAGGCGCGCAGCTGGACCGACCACCTGTTGTGGCACCACGCGGCGCACACCGTCGACCTGTTCGCCTGGCAGGCCGGCGGCGAGGTCGTGCAGGCCCACGCCGTCCAGGGCCCGATCCACCCGACGCTCGGCATTGCCATGGACATGAGCATCCAGCTCAAGAGCAGCACCGGTGCCATCTGCACGCTGAGCTTGTCCTTCAACAACGACGGGCCGCTCGGCACGTTCTTCCGCTATATCGGCGACACCGGCACCTATCTCGCACGCTACGACGATCTCTACACCGGCAAGGAGGAGCCGATCGATGTCTCGAAGGTCGATGTCTCGGTGAACGGCATCGAGCTGCAGGATCGCGAGTTCTTCGCCGCGATCCGCGAAGGCCACGAGCCGAATGCGAGCGTCGCGCAGGTGCTGCCCTGCTATCGCACGCTGCACCAGCTCGCGCAGCAGCTCGCCGCGGCAGGCTGAACGCCATGCAACGACGCAGGATCGGGCCACTCGAGGTGAGCGCCATCGGCCTCGGTTGCATGAATCTCAGCCACGCCTACGGCGTGCCGCCGGCGCCGGTCGTGGCCGAGACCCTGCTCCTCGAAGCGGTGGAGCTTGGCGTGACTCTCTTCGACACGGCGGCGCTGTATGGCTTCGGTGTCAACGAGTCGCTGCTCGGCCGGGTCCTGGCGCCGCACCGCGCGCGGATCACGATCGCCAGCAAATGCGGCATGACCGGCGTCAACGGCGTGCGGGTGATCGACGGTCGGCCCGAGACGCTTCGGCGCACCTGCGAGGAGAGCCTGCAGCGCCTCTGCACCGATGTGATCGATCTCTACTACCTGCATCGCTGGGATCGCCAGCTGCCGATCGAGGACAGCGTCGGCGCGCTCGCCGATCTCGTGCGCGCCGGCAAGGTACGCGCCATCGGCCTGTCGGAAGTTTCCGGACAGACGCTGCGGCGGGCCCACGCGGTGCATCCAATCAGCGCGCTGCAGAGCGAGTATTCGTTGTGGTCACGCAATCCGGAAATCGCCGGGCTCGACACCTGCCGCGAGCTGGGCACCAGCCTCGTTGCCTTCAGCCCGATCGCGCGCGGCTTTCTGAGCGGAAGATTGCGCGACGTATCGACCTTCGACGGCAAGGACATCCGCCGTGGCATGCCGCGGTTCCAGGCTGCCAACTTCGACGCCAATCTCTCGCTCCTCGAGGGCTTCTCCGCCCTTGCCGGCGAAGCCGGCTGCACGCCGGCGCAACTGGCCCTCGCCTGGCTTCTCGCACAGGACGACCGGGTCGTGCCCATTCCCGGCACGAAGAGCCTCGATCATCTGGCCGAGAACGTCGGCGCGGCAGCGGTCGTGCTTGCTCCCGAGCTGCGGGCGCGCGTCGATGCGGTGATCAATCGCGACACGGTAACGGGGCCGCGCTACAACGCGAACACGCAAGCCGAGATCGATACCGAGGAATTCCCTTCGTGAGGCGACGCCGCGTCCTGGCCGCCGCCAGCGGCGCGGCCTTGATTGGTCTGGCTCGTGCCGAAGCAGCGTGGCCGAGCCGCCCCATCACGCTGGTCGTGCCGTTCGCCTCGGGTGGCATCGCCGACCTCACCGCCCGCACCGTGACGCAGGCGATGGCGGCGAGTCTCGGCCAGGCGATCGTCATCGACAACCGGCCGAGCGCCGGCAGCATCGTCGGCTCCAACATGGTCGC
>JBDTIO010000388.1:0-4462 GCA_039936375.1 Caldimonas sp.
TTGGCCTCGGCGCCGCAGGGCTGATGCGCGTCGAACAGGGCGCAGGCCTTGAAGCGCATCAGGTCGGCCGCTTCCACTTCGATGTGCGCTTCGGCGATTGGAAACTGCACGCCCTGGTTCTGGCCGATCGGCCGGCCGAAGACGATGCGCTCACCGGCGTATTTGACGACGCGGTCGATGAACCAGCGGCCGTCGCCGATGCACTCCGCGGCGATCAGCGTGCGCTCGGCGTTGAGGCCGTCGAGGAGGTAGCGAAAGCCTTCGCCTTCCTTGCCGATGAGGTTGTCGGCTGGAATCTCGAGCTTCTCGAAGAACAGCTCGTTGGTCTCGTGATTGACCATGTTGGCGATCGGCCGCACGGTCATGCCGGTCTTCTCGGCCTCGCGCAGGTCGACCATGAAGATCGACAGCCCCTCGCTCTTCTTCTTCACCTCGGCGAGCGGCGTCGTGCGCGCGAGCAGGATCATCCAGTCGCTGTGCTGCACGCGCGAGATCCAGACCTTCTGGCCGTCGATCACGTAGCGGTCGCCGCGCTTGACCGCGGTGGTGCGGATCTTCGTCGTGTCGGTGCCGCTTTCGGGCTCGGTCACACCCATCGACTGCAGCCGCCACTCGCCACTGGCGATCTTCGGCAGATAGAGCTGCTTTTGCGCCGCGCTGCCGTGGCGCAGCAACGTGCCCATGTTGTACATCTGGCCGTGGCAGGCGCCGGCGTTGCCGCCGCTGCGGTTGATCTCTTCCATGATCACGCTGGCTTCGGCCAGGCCGAGACCCGAGCCGCCGAATTCTTGCGGGATCAGTGCCGCCAGCCAGCCGGCTTTCGTGAGCGCGTCGACGAAGGCTTCGGGATAGGCGCGTCGCGAATCGATGTCACGGTGATACTCGTTCGGGAATTGCGCGCACAGCGCCCGCACGGCGTCGCGGATGTCGTGGAAGCGATCGGGCGGCTCAGGTGGGCGCATGCGTTGAACTCGATTCAGGCGATCTCGGCGCTGGCCAGCATCGCCAGCGCGCCGTCGTGATCGCGCGCCCAGAGCGCGAAGCGTCGCTCGCCGTCGGGCCGGCCGCAGATCGCAAAGGGATGCAGGTCGAACAGCGGGCTGACGGCCTTGAACTCGAAACGCCGCACGACAGCGTCGGGGCGCTCGCGTCGCAGCAGGTCGAGTAATAGCGTGGCGACCAGCGGCCCGTGCACGATCAGGCCCGGATAGCCCTCGAGCTCGGTCACGTAGCGCCGGTCGTAGTGAATGCGGTGGCCATTGAAGGTGAGGGCCGAGTAGCGAAAGAGCAGCACGTCGTCGGGCACGATGCGGCGCGAGAACGCTTCGTCGGTGGGAGCAGCGGTGATCGCCGCGGTTGCGCCCGCCACGGGCGCGTCGCGATAGACGATGTCCTGCTCTTCGCGCACGGCCAGGCCCGCCGCGTCGGTGATCTCGTGAACGACCGTGACGAAGACCAGCAGCCCCGATCGCGCCGCCTTCTCGACGATGCTGGCGATGCGCGAAGTGCGTGTCGCTTTCGCCCCGACGCGCAGCGCGCGCTCGAAGCTGAGGCGCCCTCCTGCCCACATGCGACGCGGCAACTGCACCGGTGGCAGGAAGCCGCCGCGTTGCGCGTGGCCATCGGGCCCGAGCTCGCTCTGGCGATGCAGCGGCAGGAAATAGAGCCAGTGCCAGAGCGGCGGCACCGCGTCACCGTGCACGGGCAGCGGGTCGTCGCGATCGAGCGTGGCCGAGAGCGCGGCCAGCGGCGCGGCGGTGATCGTGTCGTCGCGGCGCTCGGTGCGGCCGAGCCAGGCATCGAGCTTGTTGATCGTGTCCACTCGCGCGTTCAGATCGCAGGAAGTTGCGGCCGGGCGATCGGCCGCACCGTTTCGTAAGCGCGGGCCGCCCGCAGCACGAGCGCGTCGCCGAACATCGGGCCGACCAGTTGCAGGCCGATCGGCAGGCCGTCTTTCGTGAGGCCGCTGGGAATCGTGCAGGCCGGCTGCTGCGTCAGATTGAACGGGTAGCTGAACGGCGTCCAGCCGAGCATGGCGTCGGGGTCCATCGGCGAGTGCCCGGCCGGCCGGGCGTCGAACGCCGGCACGGCGACGGCCGGCGTCACCAGCAGATCGAAGCGCTGCATGAAGCGGCGCATGTGCGAGCCGAGCTCGCCGCGGCGCAGATGCAGGCGATAGAGGTCGAGCGCTCCGAGCTTCGCGCCGAGCTCGGCTTCGGCCCGGAAGTCGGGATCGACCCCCTGCTGCTGCTCGGCCGTGAGGCCGTTCCAGAGGGCCCAGGTGCCGTGGAACCAGAGGCCGGTCGTGATCTCGAGCGGGTCGGCGAAGCCGGGGTCGACGCGCTCGACGTGCGCACCCAGCGCTTCGAGGTCGTGCACGGCCGCGTCGACCGCCGCAGCCACCTCGGCATCCACGTGCCTGGCGAAGCCGAGCGTCGGCGAGTAGGCGATGCGCAGGCGCCGGATGCCGCCGTCGAGACCCTCGAGGTAGTCGATCGGATCGGGCGGCAGCGACGTCCAGTCGCGCGCATCGGGGCGCTTCAACACATTCATCATCAGCGCCGCGTCGACGACGCTCATGGTGTGCGGGCCGAGATGGGCGACGCTGCCCATCGGCGACAGCGGAAACGCCGGCACGCGGCCGAAGCTCGGCTTCAGGCCGAAGTTGCCGCAGAACGCAGCCGGGATGCGAACGCTGCCGGCGCCATCGGTGCCGACCGAAAGCGGACCCATGCCCGAGGCCACCGCCGCCGCGGTGCCGCCCGACGAACCGCCCGGCGTCTTGGCCGGATTCCACGGGTTGCGCGTGATGCCGGTGAGCGGCGAATTGGTCTCGCACTTGCAGCCGAATTCCGGCGTCGTCGTCTTGCCGAGAATCACCGCGCCGGCCTCGCGCAGGCGCGCCGAGGCCGGTGCATCGACATCCCAGGCCTGCTGCGGATCGACGGTGCGCGAGCCGCGCAGCGTCGGCCAGCCCTTGGCGAGGATGAGGTCCTTGATCGACACCGGCACACCGTCGAGATCGCCCGAGGGCTCGCCGCGCGTCCAGCGCGACTCGCTCTGGTGCGCTGCCGTCATCGCCTCTTCGGCGGCGAGAAAGCAGAACGCGTTGAGGCCCGGATCGAGCCGGTCGATGCGGGCGATGACGGCACGCGTCGCCTCGACTGGCGAAGCGTCGCCGGTGCGATAGAGACGCAGCAGCTCCGTGGCGTTGCAGTCGGCCAGGTCGGTGGCATCGGTCATCGTTCGGTCTCCCTGGCGGCAAGGCACTTCGCCTGTCGCGGTCGGCGTGCTGCGGTACAACCGCGAGTCCGCATTGTCAGGAAAAAACCATGCCCGACACAACGCGCCCGCGCCAGACCGCTGCCGATTTCGATCCCGAAGTCTTGCGCCTGTTCGACAAGTATGTGCATGGCGCCCTCGACCGGCGCGGCTTCCTCGACGGTGCCGCGAAATTTGCGGTCGGCGGCGTCACCGCGGCCGGCTTGCTCGAAGCGCTGAGCCCGAAATTCGCCGAGGCCGAGCAGGTGGCCAGGACCGACTCGCGCATCCGGGCCGAGACCGTCGACTTCCCTTCGCCGCAGGGCTACGGTACCGGCCGCGGCTACCTCGTGCGGCCGGCCAGCGCGCCGCCGCCCGGCGGCGCCGCGACGCCGACGCGCGGCCTGCCGGTCGTGCTCGTCGTGCACGAGAACCGCGGCCTCGACCCGCACATCGAAGACATCGCGCGCCGGCTCGCCCTCGACAACTTCATCGCCTTCGCGCCCGACGCGCTGTTTCCGCTCGGTGGCTATCCCGGAGACGAAGACAAGGCGCGCGACCTCTTCGGCAAGCTCGACCAGGCCAAGACGCGCGAGGATTTCTTCGCCGCCGCCAACTACCTGAAGGGCGTGCCGGGCGGCAACGGCAAGATGGGCGTGACGGGCTTCTGCTGGGGCGGCGGCATGACCAATCGCCTGGCGACCCGCCTGCCCGACCTCGCCGCCGCGGTGCCGTTCTACGGCGAAGCGCCCCCGCTCGATCAGGTGCCGAACATCAAGGCGGCGTTGGTCCTGATGTTCGCCGACAAGGACGATCGCATCAACGGCACCTGGGCGCCCTACGAAGCGGCGCTGAAGAAAGCCGGCGTGAGTTTTCAGGCCTACAAATATCCGGGCACCGAGCACGGCTTCAACAACGACACGACGCCACGCTTCGATGCGGCGGCGGCGCAGCAGGCCTGGCAGCGGACGATCGCTTTCTTCAACCGGCAGCTGCGCGGCGCCTGAGCGAGGGCCGCGATTCGACGTGGCCTTCGCCTCAATGCATCTTCCGCTTGTCCTTGAACGACTTGGGGCGATAGACGTTGCCGTCCCATTCGCCGCCGTCGCGAGCACGGCGAATCGCCGCCTCGGTTTCGCGACGAGCTCGTCGCCGCGCCGTCGGCCAGGCGACGGTCGCATCGATGCCGGCGCCGATGCGC
>JBDTIO010000389.1:0-4183 GCA_039936375.1 Caldimonas sp.
TCGCCGGCGCGCTGCGAAAAGGCGGCGATGTCTTCCGGCGCTGTCGTCGGCACCATCAGGATGACGACCTGCGAGCCATTCTTCGTCTCGATCGCTTCGAGCTTGGCCGAGAGCGCCTGCGTCTGCAGCGCGGTCAGCGTGCCGGTGGTGTCGACGACGCGCCCGTTCAAGGGCGGAATCGGCACCACATCCTGCGCCGTCGCCACGCCGGCGCCAAGCAGCGCGGCGACCGCGACGAAGAACGAGACGGCGACAGAGAGCAAGCGCACCGGACGCGGGACTCGAAGCGGGAGCAAGGTCAACGTGGCGCCGATGCGGGCTTGCTGAAATCGACCGTCGGCGGCACCGAGATCTGCGCTTCGTTCTGCACCGTGAAGTTGGGCTTGTCCTTGTAGCCGAAGATCATCGCCGTGAAGTTGCTCGGCACGCTACGCACCTTGACGTTGTAGGCCTGCACCGCCTGCACATAGCGGTTGCGGGCCACGGTGATGCGGTTCTCGGTGCCTTCGAGCGTGACGCGCAGATCCTGGAAGGCATGGTTGGCCTGCAGGGTCGGGTAGTTCTCGCTGACGGCCAGTAGGCGCGACAGGGCACCGCTCAGCTCGCTTTGGGCCTTCTGGAATTTGTCGAACGCCGCCGGATCGTTGATGAGCTCCGGCGTGGCGTTGATCGAGGTCGCCCTGGCCCGCGCCTCCACCACGCGCGTCAGCGTCTCCTGCTCGAAGTTGGCCTGGCCCTTGACCGTGGCGACGATGTTCGGCACCAGATCGGCGCGGCGCTGGTACTGATTCAGCACTTCCGACCAGGCCGCCTTGACGCTCTCGTCGAGGCTCTGGAAATCGTTGTAGCCGCAACCCGATACGCCGAGCGCCGAACCGAGAGCCAGCAGGGTCAGGCCGAGCCGGCGGGCCATCGCCGATCGAAGAGCTTGAAGCATCGCGCGTCCTTTCTGGGTGGGCCGCGATCGTACCGTGGCGGCGAAAGCGCAGGCGAAGATCCTGCCAGCCTGGCATGAGCGTGAAGCGGGCTATGCTGCGAACCGCTCATGAACAAGAACGGCGTTTCCTTCACCCTGCACGGCCCGGCCGAGCCGCGCACGCCGCTCGTGCTCGACTCGCCCCATTCCGGCTTCGACTTTCCCGACGACTTCGGCGCCGCCGTCAGCGAATTCGAGCTGCGCGACGGCGAGGACTGCTTCGTCGACGAGCTGTGGCTGCCGGCGATCGAACGTGGCGTCGGCCTGATCGCGGCGCGAGCGCCGCGTACCTACATCGATTGCAATCGGCACGCCGGCGACGTCGATCTGGCGCTGCTCGAAGGCGGCGTCTGGCCCGACGAGCACGTGCCGAGCGGCAAGGCACGGCTCGGCAAGGCGCTGATCTGGCGCAGCCTCGACGACGGCCGCGACATCTACGACCGCAAACTCGGCGTCGACGAGGTACGCACGCGCATCGAGCGGTATCACCGTCCCTATCACCGCGCCTTGCAGGAGCGCATCGAAGCGACCCATGCCCGTTTCGGCGCCAGCTGGCACATCGACTGCCATTCGATGAACGCAGTGGCCGGCGCGCAGGGCGAAGGCGGCGCCGGCACACCGCGCGCCGACATCGTCCTCGGCGATCGAGACGGTACGACCTGCGACGCGGCGTTCACCGAATTCGTGCGTGGCCATCTCGCGGGCTGCGGCTACGAAGTGAAGATCAATGATCCCTACAAGGGCGTCGAGCTCGTCCGTGCCTATTCGAATCCGGCGCGGCGCCGCATGAGCCTGCAACTCGAGGTCAACAAGCGGCTTTATATGGATCAGTCAACCCGCGCGAAGACCGCCGGGTTCTCGACCCTGCAGAACGACCTTTCGAGCCTGGTGGACGCCCTGCTCGCTTTCACGGCCAGCGCAGTCCGCACGCATTGACGAACCGCTGCCACGCCGAGTTGCTGCTGAAGATCGCCAACGCCGCATAGCGTTCGCGCGACCGATTCCTCGGCCGGAGCAGTCCCTCAGGCGGCCGCCCGGGTCACGCGGTCGGGGCCTACTTCAGAGTACCGAGCGGCAACGACAAGGTCGCGATCGCGCCGCCTTCGGGCCCGTTCTTCAGCGTCACGCGACCGCGGTGCAGCTCAGCGATTTCCTTCACGAACGACAGGCCGAGACCGGTGCTCTTCTTCGCGGTCGCTGGCCGTGCCAGCGAATAGAACTTCTCGAACACCTTGTCCTCGGCGTAGTCGGGAATGCCCGGCCCGTTGTCGCGGACCACGACATCGCAGCTGCGCACGTGCGCGACGATCTCGACCCGGACCGTGCCGCCGCGCGGCGAAAAATCGAGTGCGTTGTCGATCAGGTTCGCGACCGCGCGCTGGAGCAGGAACGCGTCGCCATCGACGACCGCCGTGCTCGTTGCCGCGACGGCGATGTCGATCGTCAGGGCGCGCGTTCTGGCCGACGGCCCGGCCGCGGCGGCGACCTCGGCGACCAGCGGCCCGATCGCCACCGGCACGGCGTTGTCGAGGCTTTTCCTCGACTCGAGCGCCGTCAGCTCGAGCATCCGGTCGACGAGCTCCTGGATGCGCTGCGTCTCGCGGGCAATGTTGGCGATGAAGCGCGTGCGGTCCGCATCGGGCATCGGCTCCTGCAGCAATTCGGCCGCACCACGAATCGCCGAGAGCGGGCCTTTGACCTCATGCGTCAGCGTCTGCACGTAGTCGGCGACGTAGTTGCGGCCGGCGAGCGCGTCGCGCATCTCGTCGTAGGCGGCGCCGATCGCGCCGAGCGCCCGCCGGCCGAGCCGCGGCAGGCTGAACGAGCGCTGCGCGCGTACATAGCGCACATAGTCGGCGATGAGACCGAACGGTCGCACCAGCCAGACCGACAGGATCATCACCAGCAGCGCGACCGCGACTACCGAGGTCGCGCCGAGCAACAGCGTCTTCTTGCGCGCGGCTTCGACGAACTGGCCGAAGCTTTGCACCGGCTTGCCGACGCTGACCGCACCGATGATCGCGCCTTGGCCGTCGCTCGCCTTCTCGCGGATCGGGACGGCAACGTACATCACCGAGGTGCGGGGGTCGCCTTCGACGTCGGCCGTGGTGCGGGCGCCGTAGCGGCCGTGCAGGGCGAGGAAGACATCGTGCCACTGCGAATGGTCGGTGCCGAGCTCGGCCGAGCGCGAATCGAAGACGACCGTGCCCCAACGATCGACGACGGTCATGCGCAACTCGACCCGCGTCTTCTCGACGCCGTAGATGTCGGCGCTGAAGCGGGCCGCATAGAGGCTGCGAAAAACGGGGCCCAGCGTTTCGACGTGCAGGCTGCCGTCGGGCGACGCGTTCTCGACCAGCGAGGCCAGCAGATAGGCCGTCTCGACCAGCGATTCCTCGGCCGATTCGCGGTAGCGCGGATCGATGTCGCCAAGCTGACGAACCATGAGAAACGCCACGCCGAGGGCGTAGGCGACGATGACGCCGATGAAGATGCGGTTGCGGCGCGTCACGTCGGCTACCGCGGCGGCCACGCGGCCACGTCAGGGCTCGGCAAGTAACTCGCCCGTCGCTTTCGACACCGCTTGTCGGATGACGCCGTCGAGTTCCTGGGATTTTTCTTTCACCGTCATGATCTCCCAGGCGGAGGCCGCGTTTTTCGTTTCGGCAGGCGTCCAGAAAGAGGACGTGGTGGCGACCCTCGAAGCGATGAGCTTCCGCGTCGCCGCATCGAGGAGGGAGACCTTGAGGTAGGCGAACGGGGCGATGAAACCGACCGAATCCTCACCCGTCGACAGCAAGTGCGTCTTCGTGAGGTCGTCGACGTAAAAGCCGAGGCCCATGATCTTGCCGGCGCCGACACTGTCGTTGACCAGCCTGAAAGTGGCCTCGGCACGCCACTTCGTCACGACGATGAGGCGCGTCGCTCCCGCCTTGACGAGCAATCCGCGCAGCGCCTCGCGCAAGGCGTCACTCGCGGCCCCGGGCACGAGCAGTTGCTCCTGCAACGCGAACAGACGCGGGTCGCGTATCGAAAAGTTCAGCCACTGTGACGAAGGATTGGCGGCGGTGATCGCGCTTTCCGCTGCGGCAGCGATCACGCCATCGAGCGAGCCGTTGTCCACCGCCATGACGTGGTGATCGTTCGGGTCAAGTTGCGTGCCGGTGGTCAATCGCCGCGTCACGATCGTCAGCTGATCGCCGACGA
>JBDTIO010000390.1:0-2554 GCA_039936375.1 Caldimonas sp.
GCGGCCAACGAGGCCTCCACCTGGCGGGCGCGCGAAGGTGCGGGGCCGCGCCATTTCGCGTTCCATCCGCACCGCCCTTTCGTCTATCTCCTCAACGAGCTCGACGCCGGCATCGACGTGCTCGGCTACGACGCCGAACGCGGCCGGCTCACATCCTTGCAGATCATCGATTCGCTGCCGCCCGGCTTCACCGGCAAGCCCTGGGCCGCCGACATCCACCTCACGCCGGACGGGCGCTTTCTCTACAGCAGCGAGCGCACGTCAAGCACGCTCGCCGCGTTCGCGGTCGATGCCGCAACCGGCCGCCTCGCGCTCATCGATCACGCGGCGACGGAGGCGCAGCCGCGCGGCTTCGCCATCGATCGGGCCGACCGCGATGGCGCTGCCGCCATACGACGCGCTGAGGAGCCAGCGGCCGCTTCGGTCGGTGCTGATCCAGCAGCTGCTCTCGGGCAGAGGGCTGCGCCCGATCGGCCGCAACTCGCCGTTGCGCCCGTCGATCGCGAAGCTCGCCACCTCGAACGGCTCGGAGCGGATCGAGGCGTAGAGACAGCGCCGGTCCGGGCTGACGGCCAGCGGCATGACGGCGCCGCCGGAGTCGACCCGCTGCAGCGGCGTCAGCGCGCCGGTCGCCGGGTCGAGGCGCAGCACCGCGATGTCGCGGCTCTCGGCACAGGCCACGTAGACGATCGTCGTCACGACGTCACCTTCGCAAGCTCACAGGTGCAGGAGACGCGGCAGCCAGAGCGAGAGCAGCGGGATGTAGGTGACCATCATCAGGACGACGAACATGGCGACGAAGAACGGCGTCATCGCCTTGACGAGCGTGCCGATCTTGACGCCGCCGATGGCGCTGCCGACGAACAGCACCGTGCCCACCGGCGGCGTGATCAGGCCGATGCCGAGGTTGAGCAGCATGATCATGCCGAAGTGGAGCGGGTCGACGCCGAGCGACTTCACCACCGGCAGCAGCACCGGCGTGCAGATGAGAATGAGCGGCGACATGTCCATCAGGCAGCCGAGCACCAGCAGCATGACGTTGATGAGGGCGAGGATGACGATCTTGTCGTGCGAGACGCTGGCGAAGAACTCGGTCACCTTGAGCGGGATCTGCATCAGCGTCATCAGGTAGCCGAAGCTCGCCGCGAAGCCGATCAGGATCATGACGATGGTCACGGTCTTGACGGTGCGGTGGATCAGCCGCGGTAGCTCGCGCCACTTGTAGTCGCGATAGATGAACATCGTGACGAAGAACGCCCAGAGCACCGCGATCGAGGCCGACTCGTTGGCCGTGAACACGCCGGAGAGGATGCCGCCGAGGATGATGACCATCGTCACCACGCCCCACATCGCCTCGGCGCAGATCTTCAGCGCCTGGCGCAGCGGGATGCGCTCGCCCTTGGGATAGTTGTTCTGCTTCGCCTTGATGAGACAGAGCACCGAGAGCGTCAGGCCGAGCAGCAGGCCGGGAACGATGCCGGCCATGAAAAGCGCGGCGATCGAGACGCTGCCGCCGGCAGCGAGCGAATAGATCACCGAGTTGTGGCTCGGCGGCAGGACGATCGCCTGTACCGAGCCGCTGACCGTGACCGCGGTGGCGAAGTCGCGCGGGTAGCCCTTTCGCTCCATCTCCGGGATCAGCGCCGAGCCGATCGACGCGGTATCGGCGACGGCCGAGCCCGAGATGCCAGCGAAGAACGTCGAGGCCAGGATGTTGACGAGCGAGAGGCCGCCGCGCACGAAGCCGACCAGCACGCTGGCGAAGGCGACGAGACGCCGCGCCATGCCGCCCTCGGCCATGATTGCGCCGGCGAGCACGAAGAACGGAATCGCGAGCAGCGAGAACTTGGCGACGCCCGAAGAGATCTGGATCATCACCGCGTCGAGCGGCAAGCCGATCCACAGCGCCGCGAACAACGACGCAAGGCCAAGCGAGTAGGCGATCGGCACGCCGATCATCATCAGAACGAAGAAGCTGCCGATGAGGACGAGCGCGTCCATTCAGTGCTCCGGCCCCCGTTGGTCGAGAAGAGGCAGCGGTGCCGGATCGGGCCGATGGGGCGTTCTGCGGAGCGAAGTAAAGGAGGAAAAGACGGCCATCGGCCGTCTTCGGCGGACATGAGCGGAGTAGAGCGCGCCGGCGGCTTGATCGCGCGGCAACAGTCGAACGACGTATCCCGAATGCATCAATCCACACTCTCCGCAGCAGCCCGGACGGCGTCGTAGCGCACGATCGGCCGCCCCGCCTGCGACCCGAACACCATGCGCTCGAGCACGAATGCGAGCGTGAGGACGCCGCCGATCGGCAGCGGCAGGTAGGTCGCGCCCACCGGTAACCAGGGCAGCTCGGAGATCGACTGGCCCCAGGTCGCGACGCACAGAGCCGACCCGTACCAGACGATGAATGCACTGACGAGCAGCATCAGGAGATCGCTGAGCCAACCAGCCGCGATTCGCAGCGGCGCCGGGAAGGCGTCGGTGAGCAGCGTCACGGCGATGTGCGAACCGGCGCGATAGGCGGCCGCGGCGCCGATGAAGGTGAAGACCATCATCA
>JBDTIO010000391.1:0-3248 GCA_039936375.1 Caldimonas sp.
GACGTCGACGCCGGCCAGCGCGCGAACGCCCTTGAAGCGCTTGTGCAGGCCGTGCACTCGGAGCAGCAGCTCCTCGGTGCAGGAGGCCGCGGCGCGCGCGGGTCGAGGGAGGCTCTCGGCCGGGGCGCTCGTCGACGTCGACGCGCTCTCGCTCGTCGTCGCGTCGCGCGCAGCGGCCGGCGAGCGCCGCAGCGCGCGCTGGATGCGCGGCAGGATGCCGTCGGGCATGAACAGAATCGCCGCGATCAGGATCAGGCCGGTGGCGGCCTTGCCGGCGACCGCGTGATCGGCCTCGGTGAAGGCATAGAGCAAGGCGGTGATCGCGACGGCGCCGACCGCCGGCCCGGCCCAGTGCCGCGTCCCGCCGAGCACGCTCATCAGCACGACGGTGAGCGGCACGGCGATCGTGAACACGTCGCCGGCCGTCACATACGAGAGGAACAGCGCCTGGATGCCGCCGGCCACGCCGGCCAGGGCGCACGAGATCGCGAAGGCGACGAGCTTGTAGCGATAGGTCGGCACGCCCATCACCTCGGCGGCGTCTTCGTCGTCGTGGATGGCGAACAGGCCGGCGCCGAACCGCGAGACGAAGATGCCCTGGGCGACGAGCACGGTCAGCGTCGCTGCGGCGAGCGCCAGCAGGTAGAACGTCGACGATTGGGTCGGGCCGATCGCCGGCACCGGCACGGCGCTGAGGGAGACGCCCTGGCCGCCGTCGATCGGCGTATTGACGACGATGGTGCCGACGACGAAGGTGATCGCCAACGTCAGCAAGGCGAACACCTCGCCGCGCACGCTTCGCACGCGGAACACGACGGCGCCGAGCGCCAGGCCGAGGAGCGCCGCCACGAGCGCGGCGGCGGGCAAGGTCCACAAGAACGGCCAGTCGTAGCGCGACAGCAGCGTGCTCGTGGTGTAGATGCCGGCGCCGAAGAAGGCGCCGTGGCCGAACGAGAAGTAGCCGGTGTAGCCCGACAGGATGTTCCACGAAGTCGCCAGCACCACCCAGCTGAGCATCAGGTACAGCAGCGAGTCGTAGAACGCCGGCAGGCCGATGCGCGGCACGAACGCGAGCAGCACCGCCACGCCGACGATGACGAGCGGCGTGCGCCTCATGCCGCCCTGCCGGGCCGAAACAACAGCACGACGATGAGCAGCGTGAACGACACCAGGGGCGCCCATGACGGCGCCGTCACCGCCATCGTCACCGCCTCGCTGACGCCGATCAGGGTGCCGGCGATCAACGGACCGAGCGCGCGGCCGAGACCGCCGAGCATCGCTGCGGCGAAGACGACGCCGATCCAGGCGTACATCTGCGACGGCGCGAGCGTGAAGCTGAGGGCGATGCAGACACCGGCGATGCTCGCCAGCGCCGCGCAGGTGCCCGCGAGCAGCAGCGCGTTGACCTTCTGGTTGACGCCGAAGGCAGCGGCGATGGCCGGGTCTTCGGCGGCGCCGCGCAGCGCCCTGCCGAGATCGGTGAAGCGAAGGAGCGCCCAGAGGCCGACCGACAGGCCGACGGCGAGCAGCAGTGTGATGAGCTCGGGCACCGGCACGAAAAGCGCGCCGATCTTGAATTTCTCGTTGCCGTAGCTCGATTCGAGCTTCCTGAAGTCGGCCGTCCAGATCGCCTGGATGAGGGCCTCGACCACGCCCATCAGGCCAAAGGTCAACAGCAGCGAATTGAACGGCGTGACCGCGAAGCGCGCCATCAGCCAGTGCAGCCCGGCACCGATGGCAAAGAACGCCGGCACGATGACGAGAAGCGTGAGAAGGGGGTCGACGCCATGGCTCGCCATCTGATAGCAGAGGTACGCCGCCATGAAGGCGAACGCGAAATGCGCGAGGTTGATGAGCCGCAGCAGGCCCCAGCTGAGGCTGAGGCCCAGGCCCATCAGGCCATACAGCGCGCCGACGAAGATTCCGGACAGGATGCTTTGCGCCAGCAGCGTGGCGCTCGGCAAGGTGAAGCCCGGCATGCGGCGGCGTGGCGTGGGTTCGGTGTCAGTTCGTCATCAGATGGGCACCGCCCGAGGTCATTTCCTTCGGCCAGACGACGACCCAGTGGCCGTTTTGCACCTGCTTGACGCGCATCAGGTCGTCGCCATAGTTGTTCGGGCCGTCGAAGCGGAGCTTGCCCTGGATGGTGTCGACCCGGTGGCTCTTCAGCCAGGCGCCAATCGCCTTGTCGTCGAGGCTCTTCGCCCCCGTGACGCCGGCCTCGAGGATCTGCCAGGCGGTGTACGAGGCCGCCGACTGCGTCTCGACGGAAGGATCGGCCAGGCCGGCCTTGGTGGCGCGGTCGTGATAAAGCTTGACGAACTCGGCAGCGCCGAAGTTCGAGGTGAACGGCGGCTGGTCTTCGAAGATCGTCAGCGACAGCGCGTTCTTCGCCTCGGGCAGGGTCACGAGCGGCGCCGGTGCGGGGTACAGGTAGAAGTGTTGGGGCGGCTCGTAGTCGATCTTCTTCATCGCGTCGAGCAGCAGGTTGCCGTCGAGGCCGATCGCGCCGACCCAGACGAAATCGGGCTTCGCATCCTTCACGCGATTGGCGATCGGGCCGAAATCGCGGTTGCCGAAATCCCATTCGAGATAGAGCACCTCGGTCAGGCCGCGCTTCTTCATCGCTTCGCGCGCCCCTTGCGACATGAAGTAGACCGACGGGAACTTGCTCGTCACGACGGCGACCGTCTTCGGCGGCTTCGGACCGGCGGCGAGGGCATCGAAGACGCTGTTCGGCACCGTCGTGCCCGGGTCGGAGCCGAGCTGCCAGGCCGGGAACTGCAGGTCGTATTTCGCCAGCGACGGAATGCCGAGCGTGTGGTGCACCAGCACCTTGTTGTAGCGCTGCGCCACGCCCATCGCCGAGAGGATCGCGCCGGTGGCGTACGGGCCCATCAGCAGGTCAACCTTGTCGGCGGTGACGAGCTGCTCGTAGAGCGTGCGCGCGAGGTCGGGCTTGGACTGGTCGTCCTTGACGATCCACTCGAGCGGACGGCCCAGCCAGCCGCCGCGCTTGTTGGCCTGCTCGATGTAGAGGTCGCCGACGATCTTGTGCACCTGCGCCGTCGCCGAGAGCGGCCCGGTGAGCGCCAGCGTGCTGCCGATGCGGATCGGCTGGCCGGCCGGTTGCGCGAGCGCGCTGCGGCCCAGGCCGCCGAGCGTGGCCAGGGCCGCCGCGACGGCGGTGCGGCGCGAGAGGTTCGGGGTCGTCATGGAAGTCTCCTTCTGGGTTGGTTCTTCTCTGC
>JBDTIO010000392.1:0-4715 GCA_039936375.1 Caldimonas sp.
CCCTGCGGCGGCTGATGCAGCGTGATCGCCGGGACCGCGTCGAGATCGAGGACGAGATCGAACGATTCGCTCACTTCGACCGGGGCGCGTTCGAAGTCGATCGCGCCGGCCGCCGCGCAGACACGCACGCAGTCGCGATGGCTCTTGCACTTGTCGAGATCGATCTGGTAGCTGAAGTCGATCGCCTGCTCGGGGCAGACATCGATACAGGCGTTGCAGCGCGTGCACAGATCGAGATCGATCGGGTTGTCGCTCACCCAGCTCACCTCGAAGGCACCGAGCCAGCCGGCGATTCGGGTCAGCCGGCCGGCATGCACGCTCATCGTTCGCGCCTGCGGCAGCGTGCCGCGCGGACGCGACAGAAGCACGCTCACCTCGAGCTTGTCGGCAAGCAGCGCTACGGCGCGCAGCGCTCGCTCGGCGCGGCCGATCACGAGGACGCGCCCGGCCGATGCGTACGAGACGGTCGGCACCGGCTCGGGCTCGGGACGTTGCGCCGCGGCGATAAGGGCGGCGATCTTCGGCGTTGCAGCGGCGGCGTCTTTCGACCAGCCGGCGGTCTCGCGGATGTTGACGAAGCGGATCGGCCGCTCCGCTGAGCCCCGCGCGCCCTCGGTGGCATCGACGAGCTCGAGGAACAGGCGGCTCTCCTGCGTGCAGGCGACGAGCAGGTCGGCGCCGTCCTGGCTCGCGCGCTGGAATGCGCCGGCCTCGCGCCGGCACAAGGTCGAATGAACGGTAGCCAGTCCCTGCCCGGCCTCAGGGCCGAGGGCCCGGGCCAGTGCCGGGCCGTCGAGGGGCATCGTCTTGTTGCAGTCGCAGATCAGCGTCGTCATCGGGGTGGGGCTCGGGTGCGCGGGCGGGCGTGGTGGGCGTGGTGGGCGTGGTGGGCGTGGTGGGCGTGGTGGGCGTGGTGGGCGTGGTGGGCGTGGTGGGCGTGGTGGGCGTGGTGGGGTCAGGGAGAGAGCCGGTCGTTGCCGGCACGGACCTCGGCGACCGGGCGACGGATGCCTCCGTGGCGGCGTCTTCTTCGTCCGCATCGAAGAGACCGAGAGCGAGCGCCTGATTCATCCGGCGCAAGGTCTCGAGTGGGATCGGGTCGGGTTTGCCGTAGTCGTCGATGTAGGTGTCGAGGCCATCCATCACGTTGTAGCGCGGATCGCTGAAGAGCTTTTTCATCGCTGCGTTGCCGACGCCGGGGTCGACGCCGGAGCCGACGAATCGGGAGTAGTCAGAGCCGCGCGTGAGCAACGAAACGTCGTTCATCGTCGGCAGGGCAGGCGTTTGAATCTCCGGAGCCGGCCGCGGCACGGCGTCGGCCTGAGACTCCGTCACGAGTTCGACCGCGGCCGGCGCCGGCGCGACGGGAACCTCGGCCGCGCCGCTTTTCGCGCGTGCCTTGCGCTCAGACCAGCGCGCCAGGAAGCCGTCGGCGGAGTCCGTCATGAGCGCCGATCCGGAGCGACGAACGATTTCGGGCGGCGACGCTCCTTCGGCTCGGGCCGATAGTGCTCGTCGGTATAGGCCTGCAGCCAGGCAACGAGCTCGGCCTGCAGTGGCACGTTGTCGACCCGCTCCTGGGCATCCATCCATCGCCCCGCCTCGTTGTAGGAAAGGCTCACCGTTTCAGGCCACGCCCGCGACGGATCGTCATCGTCGATACGCCAGACGACGAACCACACCGGCGCGCCCGAGACGAGGTTGAGGTGGTATCCCTCGCCCTGGTCGCGAAAGAGCTCGAGCCGAAAGCCGGGGTGAAGGGTGCGCTGCACGTGGCCATCATCGCGCAGCACACGCGCCTGGGTACCGAAGGCGTCCTCGTGAGGCACGACTTCGGTGATGCTGAAGCGCCAGTCTTGCCACTGGTTTGGCGCGGCCTCGCGCTCCATCAGGACGGCGACCTCAATCGCAGGTCGCGGCGTCGAGCGCGCATCGATGGCAGACATCGCTGCAGTCTAGGGCCGGTTGCCAGGTCTCAAGTATCTTTGGAGATCGCGATGCTCGGAAACTTCGACGAGAAGTCCTTGGACCGCTGCGCAATCTTCACCGCGAGCTGGCGGGCCATGCTCTTGTAGAGCGCGGCGATCTCGCCATCGGGATCGCTGACGACGGTCGGCCGGCCGCTGTCAGCCTGGAGCCGGATCGACAGGTCGAGCGGCAACGCACCGAGGTAGTCCATCTTGTATTCGGCGGCGAGGCGCTTTCCGCCTTCCTCGCCGAAGATGTGCTCGACGTGGCCGCACTTCTCGCAGACGTGCACGGCCATGTTCTCGACGATGCCGAGGATGGGCACGCCAACCTTCTCGAACATCTTGATGCCTTTCCTGGCGTCGAGGAGCGCGATGTCCTGCGGCGTCGTCACGATCACGGCACCGGTGAGCGGCACGCGTTGCGACAGCGTGAGCTGGATGTCGCCGGTGCCGGGCGGCATGTCGACGATCAGGTAGTCGAGGTCTCGCCAGTGGGTCTGCCGGAGCAGTTGCTCGAGTGCCTGCGTGACCATCGGGCCGCGCCAGATCATCGGGTTGTCCTGCTCGACCAGGAAGCCGATCGACATC
Source organism: Caldimonas sp. (assembly GCA_039936375.1). Lineage (GTDB taxonomy): Bacteria > Pseudomonadota > Gammaproteobacteria > Burkholderiales > Burkholderiaceae_C > Schlegelella_A. The sequence continues at coordinate 2,559 of JBDTIO010000392.1, forward strand.
ACCTGCACGCCGTAGTTCTCCATCGGCTCCATGGTCTTGCCGTCCGCCGAATCGGGCCGTCCCTCGATGCCCATCATCATCGGCTGGCTCGGGCCGTAGATGTCGGCATCGAGGATGCCCACCGACGCGCCTTCGGCGGCGAGCGCGAGCGCCAGGTTGACGGCCGTCGTGCTCTTGCCGACGCCGCCTTTTCCCGAGGCGACGGCGACGATGTTCTTCACGGTCGGCAACAACTGCACGCCGCGTTGCACGGCGTGCGCGACGATTTTCGTCGCCACCTTGACGCTGACGTTGTCGATACCCGGCACCGAGCGTGCGGCATCGACCAGGCGGCGCCGCAATGCGTCGACGGTCGACTTCGCGGGATAGCCGAGCTCGACCTCGAAAGCGGCCTGGCCGCCTTCGATGCGCAGATTGCGCAACTGCTTGGTCGAGACGAAATCCCGTCCTGTTTCGGGGTCGACGACCAGGCTTAGAGCCTCGAGCAATGCGGATTCTTGATCGGACATGGGGAGCACGGAGAGGCGAGAGGTTCGATCCAGTCTAGCCCAGCATGTCGCGGACTTGTTCGCTAACTCGGCGCCGCGCGGCGCGTGCCAGTGCTGTCAGGATTTCCTCGGTGTGCTCGCCGGCTTTCGGCAGCGGCATGCGCACGCCGGGCCGGCGCCGGCCGAGCGTCAAGGGCAGCAGCACGACGTCGGTCGTGCCGCCGTCGTCGGTCTGCATCGGCACCAGGCCGCCGCTGGCGCGCAGGTGCGGGTCGTCCATGGGCTGGTCGGGTCGCATGATCGGTGCATACGGAATTCGGCGGCTTCGAGCCGCAGATCGGGCCCATGACCATGGGCGTGAACTCGACGACGCGCACGGCGTCGAGCGGAAGGCCGTTGGCCGATGGCGTGGTCATGGTGTCGCCCCGGTGCTCGCCCTGGGCGACGAAGAAGGAAAGGTCTTCGGCAGGCCGGCGCGCCACAAGGCACCATGCAGAGTCTCGCCCTCGAGCCAGGCGGCGACCTTGGCGCGCAAGGCCAGCAGACGAGTCAGATCGATGCCGGTGGCGATGCCCATGCTCTCGAGCATGAAGGCGAGGTCTTCGCTCGCCGCGTTGCCGCTGGCGCCGGGTGCATGCGGGCAGCCACCGATGCCGGCGAGCGTGGCGTCGAAGCGGGCCACGCCGGTTTCGAGCGCGGCGTAGACGTTGGCCAGCGCCAGGCCGCGCGTGTCGTGGAAGTGGCCGCAGCAGAACCTGTCGCCGGCGATCCTGCGCGCCGCTTCGAACAGCTCGCGCACGGCGGCCGGGCCGGCGTAGCCGACGGTGTCGGCGATGCTGACGCGATCGGCGCCGGCGTCGAGCAGCGCCCGCATGCAGCGCAGCACCTCGGCCGGCTTCACCTCGCCCTGCAGCGTGCAGCCGAAGGCGGTGCCGATACCGCCTTCGAGCAAGGTCTTTGAGCCGCTCGCATCGCGCGCGGCGCGGATCTGCGCGAACTCGGCGATGACTTCATCGGGGGTCTTGCGCAAATTGGCGAGGCTGTGCGCGCGGCTCGCCGACAGCGGCACGAGCATCAGGTCGGCGCCGCTCTCGATGGCGCGCTCCGCACCGCGCCGGTTGGGCACGAGAACCGAGACGAACAAGTCTGGCAGTGTCTTCGCGAAAGCAACGAGCTCGGCGGTATCGGCGAGCTGCGGCAGAAGGCGCGCCGGCACGAACGAGCCGACCTCGATCTCGCGCTGGCCGGCCGCGTGCGCTTCACGGATCCACTCGATTTTCTGCGCCGTCGGCAGGATGGTCGCGATGCTCTGCAGGCCGTCGCGCAGCCCGACCTCACGGACGACGACACGGGTGGGGAACGATGGCAAAGGAAAATCTCCTTGGCGGCATATTTCACCGCACGCCTGCCACTTTAGACATTTCCGGAAAACGTCGAGCACCTCGTGGCCCGCGCCGCGGCGGCGGAGAACAGGCGCTTCTTCTGACGAGGGCGCCTCAGAGGGGCGCCAGGTTCTCGAGCAGCGTCGGGATCAGCTCGCTCACCGTTGGATGGATGTGCACGGCGTCGCGGATGACCTTGTACGACGCGCCGGCAGCCATCACGTCGAGCAGCGAGTGGACGACCTCGTCGCCCTCGATGCAGAGCAGGGCGGCACCGAGGATGCGCT
>JBDTIO010000393.1:0-2548 GCA_039936375.1 Caldimonas sp.
TCGAGCCCGGCCACATCCGGCTTTATGTCTGCGGCATCACCATCTACGACCACAGCCACATGGGCCACGCGCGCTTCATGATGGCTTTCGACGTGGCGCAGCGCTGGATGAAGACGCTCGGCTACCGGGTCACCTACGTCCGCAACATCACCGACATCGACGACAAGATCATCAAGCGCTCGCTCGAGCGAGGGATTTCGATCCGTACCTTGACCGAAGAGATGACCGAGGCTCTGCACCAGGACGCCGACGCGCTCGGCATCGAGCGGCCGACCCACGAGCCCCGGGCGACGCAGTACGTGCCGCAGATGCTCGAGATGATCGCCACGCTCGAGAAAAAAGGCCTCGGTTATCGCTCCAGTGACGGAGACGTCAACTTCGCGGTACGCAAATTCCCCGGCTACGGCAAGCTCTCGGGCAAGTCGATCGACCAGCTGCGTGCCGGCGAGCGCGTCGCCGTGCTCGACGGCAAGAAAGATCCGCTTGACTTCGTGATGTGGAAAGCAGCCAAGGCGAGCGAGCCCGACGACGCCAAGTGGCCGAGCCAGTTCGGCCTCGGCCGGCCGGGCTGGCATATCGAATGCTCAGCCATGTGCAAGGCCTTGCTCGGTGAACACTTCGACATCCACGGCGGCGGTCAAGACCTGCAGTTTCCGCACCACGAGAACGAGATCGCACAGAGCGAGGGCGCGAGCGGCGGCCCGTTCGCCAACGTCTGGATGCACAACGGCTTGCTCAACATCGACAACGAGAAGATGTCGAAGTCGCTCGGCAACTTCTTCACCATTCGCGAGGTTCTCGGCCGCTACGATGGCGAGACGATTCGCTTCTTCATGCTGCGTACGCACTATCGCAGCCCGTTCAACTTCAGTGACTCCAATCTCGACGACGCGAGGAGCGCCTTGCGCCGTCTCTATACCGCGCTCGACAAGGCAGGCGTCTCGGACACGGCGGAACCGATCGACTGGAGCGAGCCGCGCGCCACAGCGTTTCGCGCCGCGATGAACGACGATTTCAATACGCCGATCGCCGTCTCGGTGTTGTTCGAGATTGCCGCCGATGTGAATCGCGGCGGCAAGGCGGCCGATGCGGCCTTGCTCAAGGGCCTCGGGGCGACGCTCGGAGTCCTCCAGCAGGTCCCTCGCAGCTATCTTCAGGCGGGTGCGAGTCTCGATGAATCGCACATCGAACGCCTGATCGACGAACGCAGCGCGGCCAAGGGAGCAGGCGACTATGCGCGTGCCGACGCGATCCGCAAGGACCTGGCCGGGCAAGGCATCGTCCTCAAGGATTCGGCGCAAGGCACGAGCTGGGTGAGGGCCTGAGCTTGCCTGGCACCTCGAAAGCGCAGATCGCGGCCCAGCCGACGGCCGACTTCTGGGACGATGCATGCAAGCATCTGGCCAAGCGCGATCGGGTGATGAAGAAGCTGATTCCGCGCGTTGGTGACGGTCGGCTCGAAAGCCGCGGCGACGCCTTCACGACGCTGGCGCGCTCCGTTGTCGGCCAGCAGATTTCCGTCAATGCGGCTCAGGCGGTGTGGGACCGTCTGGTTGCCCTCAGCGCCGGCCCCTCGCATCGCCTGTTGCCTTCAGCGGTGCTCGCCCTCGATGCGCCGCAGATCCGTGCCGCCGGGCTGTCGGCACGCAAGGTCGAATATCTCTGCGACCTGGCCCAGCATTTCGACACGGGCGCCGTTCACGTCGACGAATGGCAGGCGATGGATGACGAGGCCATCATCGAGGAGCTCGTCGCGATCCGGGGCATCGGCCGCTGGACGGCGGAGATGTTCCTCATCTTCCACCTGCTGCGTCCGAACGTGATGCCGCTCGACGACATCGGCCTGATCAAGGGCATCAGCGTCAACTACTTCAGCGGCGAACCGGTCTCGCGTGCCGAAGCTCGCGAAGTGGGCGACGCCTGGGCGCCGTACCGCTCGGTCGCAACTTGGTACATTTGGCGCAGCCTCGATCCGTTGCCGGTGAGCTATTGAATGAACAACCCCCACGCTCTCTGCGTTCGCTGCCCCCCGAGGGGGCGCACAGCACGCTTCGGGCGGCCCGGCACGTGCTGAGATGACAAAGAGACATTTCCTCGATTTCGAGCAGCCGGTTGCCGAACTGGAATCGAAGATCGACGAGCTTCGTTACGTGCAGAACGAATCTGCCGTCGACATCTCCGAGGAAATCGATCGCCTCGCCAAGAAGAGCCTGCTCCTCACGAAGGACATCTACTCGGGCCTGTCTCCCTGGCAGGTGACGCAGATCGCGCGCCATCCGCAGCGGCCTTACACGCTCGACTACGTCGCCGAGGTCTTTACCGAATTCCAGGAGCTGCACGGCGACCGCGCCTTCGCCGACGACCAGTCGATCATCGGCGGCATGGCCCGCTTCAACGGCCAGTCGTGCGTCGTCATCGGTCAGCAGAAAGGTCGCGACACGAAGGAGCGCGCGGCCCGCAACTTCGGCATGTCGCGGCCCGAGGGCTACCGCAAGGCATTGCGCTTGATGAAGCTGGCCGAGAAATTCGGCATGCCGGTCTTCACCTT
>JBDTIO010000394.1:0-2645 GCA_039936375.1 Caldimonas sp.
GAACATGAAATGACTATACCCGAGCGACCCTTTTCGAGACACCGTTGCGGATGAACGGGGCAGGAATCAGGCTCGTTCCAGCCTTTGGAATATCTGGCCGGGCAGCCGGGCGACGTGCCCGGCCAGCTCGAGCTCGAGCAAGCGGGCGGCGAGCTCCGAGGCAGCCATGCCGGTGCGGGCGACAAGCGCGTCGAGGCCCATCGGATCGAAGCCGAGCGCCGCGAGCAGTGGGTCTTCCTTGCCGGCGTCGGCCGGCCGGTCGGTCGAGCCCGGCAGCCCGCGTGCGACGGGCGCCGTGGCGTATTCCTCGACGATGTCGGCAGCGGCGTCGACGAGCTTGGCGCCCTGCTTGATCAAGGCGTGGCAGCCACGCGCCTGCGGCGAATGGATGGAGCCCGGAATCGCAAACACGTCACGGCCGTTGTCGGCGGCCAGGCGGGCCGTGATGAGCGAGCCCGATTGCACCGCGGCCTCGACCACCAGGGTGCCGCGCGACAGGCCGGCGATGATGCGATTGCGGATCGGAAAGTTCGGCGGCAGCGCCGGTGTGCCGATCGAAAATTCGCTGACGATGAGGCCGCCGGCGATGATCCGGCGGGCGAGTGCCCGATGGCGCGCTGGATAGACGCGGTCGAGCCCGGTACCGACGACGGCAATGGTGCCGCCGCCGCCCTCGAGCGCGCCTTCGTGCGCAGCGCCATCGATGCCCAGGGCCAAGCCCGAGACGATCACGAAGCCGGCGCGGCTCAGGTGCGCGGCGAAGGCCCGGGCGTTGTCCAGGCCTTGCGCAGTCGGATTGCGGCTACCGACGATGGCGATCGACGTGGCATTGAGAAGATCGAACCGCCCTTTGGCGTAGAGCATGAGCGGCGGGTCGGCAGCCTGCAGAAGCGCTTGCGGATAGCGCGGATCGCCGAGGACGATGACATCGCGGCTTTCGCTGCCGGCGGCATCGAGCCAGGCCGAGGTCGCGCCGAGCAACGCGGCGAAGCCGGGCGGCTCGGTTGCCAGCGCCGCCGCCGCCACCGCCGTATCGACGACCGCCCGGCGCGCTGGTGTCGAGGCGCCGATCGCCGCTGCCGGCGAGCCGAACTCGCCGAGCAGGCGACGCGCCGATTCGCGCCCCAGACCCGGCGTCTCGACGAGGCGCAGCCACGCGGCGAGCTCGTCGCGATCGATCATGGCCTGGCGTGAAGCCGCGGCTGCGGCGGCCGATCTACGGCTGCGAGAAGCGGTCGCCGGGGGAAACCGGCTCTTTCACCGACAGGATGAGCGCATAGGACATGTGCTCGAAGACGCGGAAGACGAAGAGCAGGCCGTGTCGTTCGTCGGGCAGCTTGATCTTCGGGTGGGTCTTGTCGGTCGTGTCGACCACCACCTGGCCGTCCCGATAGAGGGCCAGCACGTGGCCGCGCTCCATGCCGTCATCGGCGCCCCGGTTGATGGCGACGATCTGGTTCTGGCCGGCGGTGAGCCCGTCGCCGTAGATCGAGACGATCTGGCCGGAGACCGGGCCCGAAGGCGGATGCGGGGCGTAGTTGGTGTACTCGCGGACCGGTACCGGCGCCAGCCGGTCACCGATGCCGGCTTCCTGGCGAATGCTGGTGATCGTGAACGTTGCCGGAACGATCTCGGCCTTGCCTTCGGCGTCGGTCCGCGTCTGGCCCTGCGCCGTGTACTCCGACGAGCCGACGTAGGTGGCCTCGTAGCCGAGGATCTTGTGCGTCGTCGGGTCGAGCAGGGGCTTGGGCTCGCGGAAGATGCGGTATTCGCGATCCTGGCCGAGGTCGCCCCGCACGTAGGCGGTGTCGCCGCGCGAAAGAAGCACCCGGCCTTCCTGGGTGGCGACGATGCGCGGCGCATCGGCGAGCTGGTTGGTCTCGAAGATCACCGCCTCGTTGAGGAAGGGTTCGATGAGGTTGAAGGGGATCGACGAGATGCCCTCGAGCGCCACATCCTTGGCGCGCACCCGCGGCGACAGCTTGGTGTCGCCGGTCGGGCCGCCGGCCATCTCGCCCATGCGCAGACGAGCCCGGCCATTGGCCTTGTCGAGATAGAGCACCTGACCCGGGAAGATCAGGTGCGGGTTGCGAACTTCGTCGAGGTTCATGCCCCACAGCTCCGGCCAGCGCCATGGGCTCTTAAGGTACATCTTGGAGATGTCCCAGAGCGTGTCGCGGTGCTTGACGGTATAGACGTCGGGAGCATTGGCGTTCAGCTCGCTGATCGGAATGCCTTCTTCCGCGGTGCGTTTGGCAGTGGCGCGCTGATTGGCAGTGATCGGAAAATTCGGCGCTGCCGTCGCCGTCGCGGCCGCAGCCGTCATTGCCAGGCCGATCGCGAAGCTCAGCACGGACGGGGTGCGCGAGGCAAGCGGGGCAAGAAGATGTTGACGGCTCATGGAGGCGGGTCTCGTTGCGGCGGGCGGATCGCCTGCGGGGTTCTCTGCGGCAAAGCGGCCTGAAACGATTTCTCGTTCCGAGGTTTCTTCGCCCCGCCGCACCGCGTCATGGCGGTTCGGCGAAAATCCTCACTCGGTCTCGCAGATTCTGCCTATAAAGCCTTGATATCGCAACGAAAGTCGCCCTCTCAGGCCGGCGTGCGTGAGACCTTTCACACCGCGTTACGTTGCGCGTCGTCCACAG
>JBDTIO010000395.1:0-3622 GCA_039936375.1 Caldimonas sp.
GCAGGGAATGGCTTTGCGCCCCATGACGGCGCTTCCCCGCGACGATTGGGAATGATCCAGATCTGGAAAATGCGCGTCGTCCCCGGCTCCTTGTTGTATTCGGCGTGGGTGATGCCGCTCCCCGCACTCATCACCTGCACGTCGCCGGCTTCAGTGCGGCCTTCATTGCCGAGGTTGTCCTTGTGCGTGATCGCGCCCTCGCGCACGTAGGTGATGATTTCCATGTCCGCATGCGAATGTGGAGGAAAGCCGGTGTTGGGCGCGATCGTGTCGTCATTCCAGACGCGCAGCGAGCCCCAGCCCATGCGGTCCGGATCGTGATACCCGGCGAACGAAAAGTGGTGCTTGGCATCCAGCCAGCCGTGGTTGGCTGCGCCCAGCTTGTCGAAAGGTCTGCGTTCGATCACGGCAATCTCCTCCTGCTGAAAACCTGTGAAAAGCTTGCGGTCTGTTCGCTCAACGGTGCCATCACATCATGGAACGGGGTTGATTGCACCGCGTGAGGCGATGCCCGCCTGCGCCTTCCACGAATCTGGTTAGAATCTCTCGCTGGCCGCGTTGCGATCCCAGCCAGGCGCTGGCCCGCAAGTGGAAGGACGCCGCTGGCCCACCCTCACACATTCGCCGATACTGCAAAACGACCCATCACCCACTCGCGGAAAACGATCATGTCGATGCGCCTTGTCTGCCTGGCCGGCTGTTTCATGCTGGCCATCACTCACGCTCCCCACGCTGCCGCCGAAACCACGGCGCAGGCGATGCCGGAAACCATGGAGATGCTGCGGCATGCCATCGCCACGCAAACCGAGGAGGGCAAGGATCAGGTGCCGGTGCTGGCCGCCTATCTCGCCGCCAAGCTGGAATCGGCCGGCTTCGCCAAGACCGACATCGAGATCATCCCGGTTGGCCATACCGCCGCCCTGGTCGCGCATTACCGCGGCAGCGGCACGGGCAAGCCGATCCTGCTCTCGGCCCATATGGATGTGGTCGCGGCAAACCCGAAGGACTGGACGCGCGATCCGTTCAAGCTGATCGAGGAGAACGGCTACATCTATGGCCGCGGCACGGCCGACATGAAAACCAACACCGTCGCCTTGGTGGAGACCATGATGCGCTTCAAGCGTGAGGGCTTCGTGCCCACCCGCGAGATGATCCTCGTGTTCTCCGGAGACGAGGAGACCGACATGGCCTCCACGCGCGAACTGGCCAAGCGCTACCACGATGCCGAATTCCTGCTCAACGCGGATGCTGGCGGGGGCACGTTCAACGCCAACCTGAAGCCGGTCGACTACGAAATACAAGCTGCCGAGAAGACCTACGCCGACTTCCTGTTGACGGTCACGTCGCCGGGCGGCCATTCCAGCGAACCGACGCCGGACAATGCGATCTACCGTTTGGCTAAAGCCCTTGGCAGGGTCGCCGCGTATGCATTCCCGGTGCAGCACAACGAGATCACGCTCGCGTCGTTGAAGGCCCTGGGGAAGCACAGCAGCGGCACCCTCGCCCAGGCGATGCTGACGTTCGTCGCACACCCGGACGACGCCAAGGCAGCGGCCACGATTTCGGCCGATCCGGCCTACGTCGGGCAACTGCGCACGACTTGTGTGGCCACGATGCTCGAAGGTGGCCACGCGCTCAACGCGCTGCCGCAGCGGGCGACCGCGAACATCAACTGCCGCATCTTCCCGGGTGTCAGCATCGAATCGGTGCAGTCCGCGCTGGCCAAGGTAGTCGATGACCCGACCGTGAAATTCAGCGTGCAGCCTCCGCCGCCCGTGCAAAGCCCGCCATCCCCGCTGCGCGCGGATGTGGTCGCCGCGGTTACCGCGACCGTGCACGAGCGTTTCCCCGGCATCGAGATCGTGCCGGGCATGTCTGCCGGTGCGTCGGACAGCATGTATTTTCGCAACGCTGGCGTGCCGAGCTACGGCGTCTCGTCAAATTTCGGCAAACCGAACGACAGCTTCGCACATGGACTCAATGAGAAGCTGCTCGCCTCCGAAGTTCCAGCAGCGCTGGATTTCTGGCACAGCCTGCTGACCCGGCTGGCGAAATAGCGCGGCGCTTCAGCCGCTGCGACGAGCTGGATCGTCTGCGCGAACGTCATGAAGCTCAGGGGCATCGACGCGCCGTTCGCGACGCCATGGACCAAACACCGAACGCACGGGTGGAGTAACGCGCAATGGCACGAGACTGCGAACGGCGTGCAGCTGGCTGTCAGGCGCACGCTTGAGCGAAAACAAGTCGGCGCGTTGCCTGTTCGAACCGGCAAATGAACTGCTAACGGGTACGCTCAACATGCGAGCGATCATCGGATAGCAGGTGCCGATTTCTAGAGCTTTCCCCTCGACGTCGGCATTGAATGGAGATCGCGATGAGAGCTATGAGTCTGCTGGTGGTGTTTGCGATGACGGCTCTACTCGGCTGTGCAGGAGGGCCGACTTCGGTCAACAAGCCCCTTCGTATTGACGCGTCATCGGATGCCTCTGTTGAACGCAGCATGGCCGCGATGATGGCGTCGCTGAAATACGATGAGCAGATTCAGCTGGCAATGGCCATCCTCCAACTCAACATGGCCGGGGTTTCGAGCGCCAGGCAACTGATCGGTAATCCCGACCTTCAACACCCGTCGGCAGCCAAGGTGAAGGATCGAATTGCGGGAAAAACCGCCGATGAAATCATTGCTCTGGCCAAGAGGACGGCAACGACGAAGATCGTGATATCCGGCCAGGAGCCAGGCCTGCCGGCCGATGCCACGCGAGCGCTCAGGAAAGGGCCGCCCGTTCCCTCGATCGCGTCGTCAAGGTGGAGGGTCAGCGACAATACGAATGGGCACACGTCGGTATCTGTTTTTGAGTTCCGACCGGATGGCACCGCGATCGACGAAGCTCACGCCGACCAGGCAGCAGGCAAAAGCACATGGGAGCAGTCTTCAGACGAAGTGCGTGTGCTCTTGAACGACAAGTACGCTTTCTTGGTCGGTCGCATTGTCGATGGCAAGACGATGTCGGGTACAGGCGGCAACAAGATGGGCTCCGCATGGACGTGGTCCGCCGAACGCTTGTAGCCGCTGATCCGCGAATGCACGCCGGTCAACACTGTACCGTGCAGGCGACGCCCGCGGGATCCTCCGTTCGCTATTGCGTCCGACGTCGGCAGATGTGAACCGCGCTTCCTCCCTTGACGGGGAAGGGCAACGCCTATTTCGCGACGGGCTGCGGTCCGATGTTGTGGTCGAGGAACGCAAGCACCTTGACGAACAGATTCTCGATGTTTTTCTCGTCGTAGAACCCATGGCCTTCGGTGCGCTGGTACAGCCACTCGTGCTCGATATGCGCCTTGTTCAGCGCCGCGTGCATCGATTCGCCCTGGATCGGTGGCACGCGCGGGTCCTGGCCGCCGACGACCAGCATGACCTTGGCTTTGAGGCGGTCGATGTGCGCGATCGGCGAGCGATCCCAAAGCACTGACTGGTCTTCGCCGAGCACCATCTTGAGGTAGTTGTCGCCGAAAACCGATTGCGGGATGTCGCCGCGCGTGTACATCAGGCGAAGATCGTAGACACCGACGTAACCGATCGCGCAGCGGTACAGATCCGGCTCCTTGACCGCGCCTTCGAGCG
>JBDTIO010000396.1:0-2970 GCA_039936375.1 Caldimonas sp.
TGGTCGACGACGGCGTAGACGTCGCCACGAAGGTCGCCGGAGGTCTGGGTCGATTCGAGAACGAGCGGGCGGCCGAACTGGTTGTTCGCGAACCTGTCCTGCAGTGCCACGTAACGTGCATGCAGCGAGTTCGCGTCCTGGGCCACGGCCGCCGGCAGCGCGAGCAAGCCGCCGAGCAGCAACGCGCCTATCCGCATGGCGGTCGCAGGAAAAGAAGGCAAGCGCATCAAAGCCAATACTCCCACAGGCGGCCGAACCATTCCTTCGCGCGGGTGTTGAGCGGGCGGCGTTCCCATTTCGCAAGCGAAATCTGGTCGGACTCGGTGAGGTCGCGCTCGAAAGCCTCGCGCATCTTGGCCCCGAACTCGGGGCCGAGAATGACGGCAGTCAACTCCTGGTTGTGTAGGAAGCTGCGCCAGTCGAGGTTGGTCGAGCCGACCGTGGCCCAGACGCCGTCGATGAGCGCCGTCTTCGAGTGCAGCAACGCCTGCCTCCGCTCGTAGATCCTGACGCCGCTGCGAAGCAGCTCCTCGTAGTGGGCGCGTCCCGCGTTGAAGACCAGCGACGAATCGCTGACGCTGGGCACGATCATTTCCACGTTGACACCGCGACCCACCGCACTGATGAGAGTGTGGATCAGCTGCGGGTCGGGGACGAAATAGGCGTTGGTCAGCAGTACGTCGTGCTCGGCGCTGTTGATGGCCGAGAGCAGCGTCACGTAGTTCAGGTTGACGGTCTGGTCGGGGCCGCTGCCGATCACGCGCACGACCTCGTGCCCGTCGACGGCCAGCGGCGGAAAGTAGTTGCGTGACGCGAGCGGCGGGCCTTTTTGGTCGCTCCAGGTGGCCATGAAGAGCTTCTGAAGCGTGGCCACCACCGGCCCGTCGATCTGCAGATCGGTGTCGCGCCAAGGCAAGTTCGTATTGTTCTCGCGCTTGCCGATGTGCACCGACGAGCCACCGGAATAGACGCTGCTGATGTTGATGCCGCCGAGCACGGCGGTCCGGCCGTCGACGACCAGGAGCTTTCGATGATCGCGCTGGTTGACGTCCCACCCGGCCTTGGCGCGGAGCGGGTCGACCGGATTGAACTCGACCACCGCGATGCCCGCGTGCTGCAGCCGATCGAAGAAGGCGCGCGGCGTGCCCAGCGTGCCGACGCTGTCGCGGATCAGGTTGACCTGCACGCCCGCGCGCTGCTTCGCGAGGAGGGCATCGGCGAATCGGCGACCTGCGTCGTCGTCTTCGAAGATGTAGGTCTCCATGTTGATGTGATCGTGCGCATCGGTGATCGCCGACAGCATCGCCGCATAGGTATCGGGGCCGTTCTCCAGGAGCGTGACGCGATTGCCGAGGCTGAGCGGGCTGCCGGCCAGCTGCTGTTCGACCGCCAGGTGGCGGGCCAGCATGTCGCTGCCGGCGTCGCCCTGCGACAGCTGCGCGATGATCTCCTTGCTGCGTTCGGGCGACAGGACGCGCCCGCTGGCGGTCTGGAATTGCACGCTGCCCGGATCGGGCGGCGCCATGTCCGGCGTGATGATCGGGAACACGCCGCAACCGGCGAGCGCAACGGCAGCGCCAGCCGCCAGCGAGCGCATCAGGCGAAACAGCGGGCCGTGGAGATTCACGTCCGCGCCCGCAGCGCGCGCGCGGCCTCGCTCACGAGGGTCGGGCCGCGGTAGATGAAGCCGGTGTAGATCTGCACGATGTCGGCGCCGGCCGCGCGCTTGGCCAGGGCGTCGGCAGCACTGGTGACGCCACCCACGCCGATGATGGGATATGCGGCCCCGAGGACCGCGCGCAATTTCGCCACGACCGCATTCGACGCGGCGAGCAACGGCGCGCCCGACAGGCCGCCCGCCTCGTGGCCATGGCGAAGCGTCGCCACGGCTTCGCGGGCCAGCGTTGTGTTGGTGGCGATGACGCCGTCGATGGAGTGCCTTTGCAATGTTGCCGCCACGCTGTCGATCTGGCCGGCGTCGAGATCGGGGGCGATCTTGACGAAGATCGGCACCTTGCGGCCGAACTCCTCGGCCAGCTCGACCGAGCGGCTCCGCAGAGCCGCGAGCAGCGCGTCGAGCATTGCCTCGCCTTGCAGCTCGCGAAGGCTCTTCGTGTTCGGGCTCGAGATGTTGACCGTCACGTAGTCGGCATGCGGATAGACGCCGGCGAGGCAGGCGAGGTAGTCGTCGGCGGCCCGCTCGATCGGCGTCGCCGCGTTCTTGCCGATGTTGAGCCCGAGGATGCCACCGCGGCTGCGAAACCTGGCCCGGCGCACGTTGGCCACGAAGGCGGCCAGACCGTGGTTGTTGAAACCGAGCCGGTTGATCATCGCCTTGGCCTCGGGCAGCCGGAAGAGCCGCGGCTTTGGATTGCCGGGCTGCGCCCGCGGCGTCACGGTGCCGACCTCGATGCTGCCGAACCCCATCGCACCGAACGCATCGATGCAGCGGCCGTTCTTGTCGAGCCCGGCCGCCAGGCCAACCCGATTGGGGAAGTTCAGGCCCGCGATCGTCACCGGGTCGTCGATTCGCGGCGCCGACACGGTGCATTCGAGCGCCGTGCGCTGGATGGCGGCCAGACCGACGAGCGTCAGGTCGTGCGCGTGCTCGGGGTCGAGGCCGAACAGGAAGGGACGCGCGAGCGAATAGGGAACGAGGGACATGGAGCGCGCGGATTTTGGCATTGCCGTTGCATACTCGTGCCGAAAGCCGCCCATGACCGAGCACCGCATCGAAAGAGACACCTTCGGCGAGATCGCCGTTCCGGCCAATCGCCTCTGGGGTGCGCAGACCGAGCGCTCGCTGCATCACTTCGACATCTCGACCGAGAAGATGCCGATCGAGTTGATCCGCGCGCTAGCCCTCGTCAAGCGCAGTGCCGCCGTGGTCAACCAGGCACTCGGCACGCTCGACGCGAAGAAGGCGGGTGCCATTGTCGCCGCCGCCGACGAGGTGCTGGCCGGCCAGCA
>JBDTIO010000397.1:0-6302 GCA_039936375.1 Caldimonas sp.
CCTCTAGCCCTCGCAGCGCGCGGGTCTGGTCTGGGATTCGGCCGGCGGAGAGTTCTTCGAGGGCATAGGCGGCATCGGCAAGAGACATGAGACGGGTTGGGGTTTTTACCGGGGGACCGACGCGAACCCAAAAGCAGCATGGAGTCAATAGGGGCTTCTCTATGTGAAACGGTAATAAGTTTGCAAATGAAGAGCGCATATTGGCAACTAAGCCGCGCATCGATCGCGAGCCTCTTCAAACGACACGGAGACATGCATGAAGATCTTTCGCTCCCACTCGCATCAGATTGGCAAACCAGCAACGCTCGCTGCCGCCGTTACCGCAGCGCTGCTGCTGGCTGCTTGCGGCGGCGGCCACGACAACAACGACAACGGCCCGAAGATTACCCAACTTAGCGACCTGACGGGTTCGACAAAGGACGTGACAGTCGAAATGCACGAGGGCACGAACATGGCCGCGTCACCGTCACCCGACGGCCAGCGCATCGTCTTTTCGGCGCAAGGCGCGCTATGGGTCATTCCGATCGCCGGCGGTGACGCGACGCGCATCACGTCATGGACGATGGAGCCCACCGCACCAGTCTGGTCGCCAGATGGCAAGACCATCGCCTTTCAGAACTACACCACTGATGGCAACTACCACATCTGGACCGTCGAGCCAGACGGCGCGAATGCCAAGGAGTTGACCACCGGCTTTTTCGATGACCGAGAGCCGGCGTGGGCCAACGACGGCAGTGCATTGGTGTTCTCATCGGACCGTGGCAACGACGGTCAGTACAAGATCTGGACCTACGCCTTGGCCGGCGGTACGCTCAAGCAGGTCAGCACAGGCGCCGGTGCCGAGAGCAATCCGGTGTTCTCGCCCGACGGCAAGACGATCGCGTTCGTCGACACCAACAACTTGTACACGGTTGCAGCCAGCGGCGGTGGCCGCACGCTGGTCGGCCCCGGCATTACGCCGAACTACACGCCCAATGGCGCCTCTTTGATCTACCAGACGCCGGCGCGGGTGCTAACTGTTGGCGGCCAGGCGGTATCAGGCAACGAAGACCTGTTTCCGTTTCCAGTGCGCTGGTTGCCTGATGGCCGTTTCATCTATACCTCCGACGGCAAGATCCAGATTCGCAGTGCCACTGGCGCCAATCCGACTTCGGTGCCGTTCAGCGCGATGCTGTCGGTGCGCCGGCCGGTGTTCTCGAAACTGAAAGACCGTGGTTTCGACCGCCTCGGCGCTCAGCCGGTTACCGGCATCAGCTCGCCTGCACTATCCCCCGACGGACGCAGCGTGGCCTTCGTCGCGTTGAACGATGTTTGGGTGATGCAGATTGGGCAAGCGCCGGTGCGCCTCACCAACGACACCGACCGTGACGGTAATCCGCAGTGGACTCGCGACGGCAAGTTCGTCTACTTTTCGACTGAGCGCGCCAATGCCGGTTCGCTGGCAGTCGATCAGGTCGAAGTGGCGACGAAGGTGCGCACCCGGCTCGCTGCAATCGCGGCAAAGTCGATGGTCACACCGATGATTTCCCCGACCGGTGATCGCATCGCCTACATCACAGGCGCCGGCCAACTCGAGCTTTGGAACATCGCTGCGAAGACGGCCGCCGTGATCATTCCGCAGGTTAGCCGCCAAGTCAGCACGCCGTACTGGACCGCGAATGGAGCAAAGATAGTTCTCGTCGACAACGAAGCGATCAACAACCGCTTCCGCGAGGGCTACAACAAACTGCGCGTCATCGACCTGGCGGCCAAGACCGGTACTTTCTATCAGGTGGCGACGCCTCCGCAGCAGGTCTCCGACCGCGAGGAGGGCGCCGCAGCGTTGTCCCCGGACGGCACGCAACTGGCATTCATCATGGATTCCCGGCTACATGTAATGCCGATGAATGCCGACGGCTCTCCCGCCGGTGCGGCTAAGGCCATCACCACCGAGGCGGCCGACCTTCCTTCGTGGGCCGGGGACTCGAAGACGCTGCTGTACAAGGCGGCGACGAAGCTGAAGACGATCCAGTCCGATGGCAGCGGCGTGACAGACGTACCACTGACTCTGACCTGGCAGCAGAAGACCGGGCCGGCGACGACGATCGTTCGTGCCGGCAGTCTGTGGGACGGCAAAACCTCAACCCTGCAGAGCGATGTGGACATCGTCATCAATGGCAACCGCATCACGCAGATTCGGCCGCACAGTGCCAGCGCGCAGGCCAGTGCCGACCGCTATGTCGATGCCTCGGGTCTGACCGTGATGCCCGGCTTGTGGGACCCGCATATCCACCCGCTGACGTTGTACCAAGGCGGGCAATACGGCCAATACGCCGCCTTGATGCTGGCTTATGGCATCACCTCGACGCAGTCGGTCGCCGGGCCGCTACATCAGAGCGTCGAGATGCGCGAGGCGATCGACGCCGGCAACTTGTTGGGGCCGCGCCTGTTCGTTTCGCCGCCGTTGTGGGAAGGCAACCGCCAGTTCTACGACTTTGCGCGCACCTTGCGTACACCTGAGGTTGCCGACATGGAGATAGCCAAGGCTATCGCCATGGGTACCGACTACTTCAAGTCGTACGTTCGCGCACCAATTCCAATCATGAACAAGATTGCGCAGGCCGGGCTTGACTATGGTGTTCCAAGTGGCACGCACTTGTTGTCCCCGGGTGCCGCAACCGGACTGGCTGGGACGACGCACCTGTCGGCAACGCAACGCATGGGCTACGGCTGGTCGAAGTCGGTAGGCGGCTTCACTTACCAGGATGCTTACGACTTGCATGCCAAAAGCGACTTCCATGTCGTCGACACGCTGTTTTCCGCATTGGCTCTTGCGGGAGACGATCCCGCTTTGACCAGCGACGACCGCTTCAAGTATCTGGTTCCACCAAATTTTGTCGCCGGTCTTCTCAGTACCCCTGCGCCCACGGCGGCGCAGATCGCGAATGTCAAAAAAGACGCTGATCAGAGCGCCAAAGTGGCCAAGGCTGGCGGCCTGCTGGCACTCGGAACCGATTCGCCGCTGGTCGTTCCTGGAATCGATCTGCATCTCGATTTGCGCGGCGGGGGACTCGCTGTTTCAAATTTCGAAGCACTGCAGAACGTGACGATCAATGCTGCCCGCATGAGCTTCGTCGACAAGGATCTCGGCAGCGTCGAGGTTGGGAAGCTGGCGGATTTGACAATTGTCAGTGGAAATCCGCTTGCTGACCTGAAGGCCGCGGCTAACGTGCGCTACGTCATTAGAAACGGCGTCACGCTATCGCTAGACGAGATCATTGCGCCGTTCAAAACACCAATAATGCTGGCGCAGCGACACAAGGCGCTGCTAGCCTACGAGAAGATGTGTGGTGCGAGTGCGAGCACGAATCACTCGTCCCCATGCCAGACGATAGGGCACGCGGACTGATCGGATGCCGCGGGAGCAGGGCGTAGAGCTACGCCCTGCTCGGTTGGCTGAGCTGCTCGAGCGCATTGACTCATCAGTTCTGCTACCGGAGCTGACCCGAGGTGCCTGCCGCAAGCCAGGCATCCTGCAGCGACTCGGATGAACTGGTCCGCCTGCTCGTTCAGGACCACACTCTGGATCTGCCGCAGTAGGGCGTTGGCCTCTCGGACGAACAGCCCGAGACCGGACACTGGATCCACCCCGGCGTCGCGGGTGACTTCGCCGATGTGAACCACCTACGGCGCGGACGAAGCGTCGGCGTTCTCGGTCGTGGCGTGAATGGTGATGCGCATAGCAGCCTCCATCTAGAGGCCGGTCATCGTCCCACTTCCCCCGGTTTTGGCCACTCTCCTTCCTTGCCCCTCGCAGAGCGATGGCGTAACGTCGCCTCGTTCGATCTTGATGTCCGTTCGCGGAGGCTGAGTAATACGCAGTGCAGCGCCCGCGCTGGGCTCACGATCGCACAGTCGCTGTGAGTGCGCGCGAAGGAGGTAATTCAATGAGACGCAGAGAACTCTTCCGGGCATTTTCTGCCATGCTGATGACCGTCGCATCGTTGGCCGCATCCCAGCCGGCGCGCATTTTCCGCGTGGCATGGGTCTCGACCGAACGCAAGGATTCGCCTTCGCCGAATCTTGAGGCATTCCGAGGCGGCATGCGCGACCTCGGCTACGTCGAAGGCCGGAATGTAGTGATCGATACTTGGTGGGGCGAGGGATCGCAAGACCGAGTGGGACAGTTGGCGGGCGACATTGTTCGCTCACGGCCCGACGTCGTCGTGACGCAAGGTATCGCGTTGTTTCCGATGATCAACGCAGGCGTCAAGACGCCAATCGTATTCAGTATCAGCGCCGACCCGGTCGAGGCCAAGGTCGTCGAGAGCTTTGCGCGGCCAGGAGGAAACGTGACCGGGATCAGTCTTTTCACGCTGGCGCTCGTAGGCAAACGGATGGAACTGTTGAAGGAGGTGTTGCCGGGCATCAAACGGATCGCGGTCATGGGCAACCCGCAGCACCCGGGCGAGCGCAAAGAACGAGAAGCCGCCCAAGCTGCGGCGACCACGCTCGGTCTGACGCTTCGTTATTTCCCGGTGCATAGCGAAGCTGAGCTTGAAACCGCGCTGGCGGACATCGTCCGTGCCCACGACGAGGCGATCGTCGCCCTCGCCGATGGCTTTACGATGGGTTTTGCTGAGCGCTTTGCCTCGTTCTCGATTCAGAACCGGGTCCCCGTGGTTTCTGGCTGGGCGCCGTTCGCTCGCCGGGGCAACCTGTTGATCTACGGCCCGGTCTTCACGGATGTCTATCGCCGTTTGGCTGTCTACGTCGACAAGATCCACAAGGGCGCGCAGCCGGCAGAACTTCCCGTCGAGCTGCCCACGAAGGTAGAGCTCGTCATCAACCTTAAAACTGCGAAAGCGCTCGGGATCACTATTCCGCAATCGCTCCTGCTGCAAGCGGACGAGGTAATCCAGTAGTAGACCAGCCGGCGATCAACGTCGCGGCTAGATTGAGTCAGCCCGTGAAAATATGTCCGTGGTGTCATTCCCGAAGAATGAAGTAGGAGCGCCTTTGTCGCTGCGCATTGATGGGGTATACCGATAGTGGACCGGCGATTCTTGCTGCGCAACGTTGCTCTTGGTCTGGGCTGGCCGCTCGTCTTCGGCCTTCAGGCAGCCCAGAGGGTGTGGCGTATTGGCTTTCTAGGCGGGGGACCTCGCCCATCGAACGGCCTCGTCCCGGAAGCGCTGCGGCAGGCGCTTCGAGACCTCGGGTATGTAGAGGGCAAAAACGTCGTCTATTCAGGCCGTTGGTCTGAATCAAGAAGTCAGCGACTGCCGGGGCTCGCCGATGAACTCATCAATCTGAAGCCGGATGTGATCGTCACGTTCGTAGGCAAGGCTGGGGTGGCTGCAAAAAACGCGACTTCGACCGTTCCGATTGTGTTTGTTGGCGACGGCGACGCGATCGGCGTCGGATTGATTGCGAGCCTCTCGCGGCCCGGTGGAAACGTGACTGGGATTACCGATCAGGCCAACGAATTGAGCGCAAAGCGGCTCGAACTACTGAAGGAAGCTATACCGGCAGTCAAGCGCGTCGCTGTACTCTGGAACGCCGACGATCTGGGGATGACGCTGCGCTATCAGCAGATTCAGAAGGCCGCGGCGGTCCTCCGACTGACAGTCGAACCGCTCGGTGTGCGTGAACCCGAGGATTTCAACTCCGCTTTTTCCTCGATGGACAAGGAGCGACCCGACGCTCTTTTGCTCGTGACAGACTCTTTCACGGACCTGAGTCGGAAGCGGGTGCTTGATTTCGCGGCAACACACGGCATCCCTGCCATGTACGAGCGAGGAAATTTGGTTCGTGAGGGAGGCCTGATGTCGTATGGGCCCAACTTTGACGACATGTTCCGACGCGCAGCGACATACGTCGACAAGATACTGAAGGGCACAAGGCCTGGCGATCTTCCCGTGGAGCAACCTACTAGATACTATTTGCTGGTCAATGTAAATACAGCCAAGTCTCTCGGCTTAACAATTCCGAATTCGGTTCTTCTCCGCGCAGACGAGATCGTTCGTTGACAAAAGGGACGTTGCAAATGGCGCTGTCTGTTCCTAGTCGCTGGTAAAGGGTAACGCAACACAAACGGCCGGTCACGCGTAAGGGGCGTCGGCGGTGACAACCCCGTTGCTTGACCCTCGGAGGGCAACGGCGTAGCGTCCTCCGGGAGGCGCAGCAGTCGCGACCGGTGCCACGAGTGGGCTGGCTCGCCCCTAACGCAGCGAAGGGGTCTGAGCCCAATCTGGAAGCGTATCGCCAAGCCATGCGCGCACTCACTGAACGTCATCTGCCAGCGATGTTTGACCAGCGCG
>JBDTIO010000398.1:0-19575 GCA_039936375.1 Caldimonas sp.
TGCAGGCCGCGCGATTATTCCGGCCAATGTGAATCATCCCGAGAGCGAACCGATGATCATCGGGCGCAATTTCCGCGTGAAGATCAACGCGAACATCGGCAACTCGGCGGTGACGAGCTCGATCGCCGAGGAAGTGGAGAAGATGGTCTGGGCGATCCGCTGGGGCGCCGACACGGTCATGGATCTGTCCACCGGCAAGCACATCCATGAAACGCGCGAGTGGATCCTGCGCAATTCACCGGTGCCGATCGGCACGGTGCCGATTTACCAGGCGCTCGAGAAAGTCGGTGGCGCCGCCGAAGACCTCACCTGGGATCTGTTCCGCGACACGCTGATCGAACAGGCGGAGCAGGGCGTGGACTACTTCACGATCCACGCCGGCGTGCGATTGCCATTCGTGCCGATGACCGCGAAGCGCGTCACCGGCATCGTCAGCCGCGGCGGCTCGATCATGGCGAAGTGGTGCCTCGCGCACCATCGCGAAAGTTTCCTCTACGAACGCTTCGAGGAAATCTGCGAAATCATGAAAGCCTACGACGTCAGCTTCTCGCTGGGCGACGGCCTGCGCCCGGGCTCGGGCGCCGACGCCAACGACGAGGCCCAGTTCGCCGAGCTGCGCACCCTCGGCGAGCTTGCGCAGATCGCCTGGAAGCACGACGTCCAGACCATGATCGAAGGACCGGGCCACGTGCCGATGCACATGATCCAGGCCAACATGGACGAGCAACTCAAGCATTGCCACGAGGCGCCGTTCTACACGCTCGGGCCGCTGACGATCGACATCGCCCCGGGCTACGACCACATCACGAGCGCGATCGGCGCGGCGATGATCGGCTGGATGGGCACCGCGATGCTCTGCTACGTGACGCCGAAGGAGCACCTCGGGCTGCCGAACCGCGATGACGTGAAGCAGGGGATCATGGCGTACAAGATCGCGGCGCATGCCGCCGACGTCGCCAAGGGCCACCCCGGCGCCCGCGCCCGTGACGAGGCGCTCTCGAAAGCGCGCTTCGAGTTCCGCTGGACCGACCAGTTCAACCTCGGCCTGGACCCTGACACGGCGCGCGACTTCCACGACGAGACGCTGCCCAAGGACAGCAGCAAGGTGGCGCACTTCTGCAGCATGTGCGGGCCGAAGTTCTGCTCGATGAAGATTACGCAGGAAGTTCGCGAGTACGCCGCAGCCAAGGGCGTGGCCGAACGCGAGGTACTCGAGAGAGGCATGGCAGAGAAGTCGGCCGAGTTCAAGGCCGCCGGCAGCGAGCTCTACATCCCGATCCGCTCGCAGGCCTGAGCCGTGGCCGGGATCGCGATCGGCATTGCCGGCGCCGGCCTGCTCGGTCGCCTGCTGGCGTGGCGGCTGGCACGCGCCGGCCACCGGGTCGATGTGTTCGACCCGACTCCGGGCCCCGGGCCTACTTTCGACGGCCGGCAGGCCGCCGGCTACAGCGCGGCCGGGATGCTCAGCCCGCTGGCCGAGCTCGACAACGGCTCCGTCCAGGTGGCGCGCCTGGGTTGGCGATCGATCGCGCTGTGGCGCGATATCGTCGCGGCGCTGCAGTCACGGCCGTATTTCGCGGAACGCGGCAGTTTGCTGCTCGCCCATCGCGGCGACCAGGGCGCCGCGACGCGCGTGTTCGCCCGACTAGCCTCTGCTGCACGGGGCACACCGCAGCCGCAACAGCTGTCGATCGAGCAACTCGCCGAACTCGAACCTGCCTTGCAGGGCCCCACGCGAGCCTGGCTGCTCCCTCATGAAGGGCAGATCGATCCGGTGGTAACGATGCAAGCCCTGCATCTCGAGGCCAGAGGCGTCCGCTGGCATTGGGGCCGGCATGTGGACGGTGTGCGCGCTGGCACGCTCAGTTTCGATGACGGATCGTCGTCGCGCTTCGACTGCGTGTTCGACGTGCGCGGCGTCGGTGGCCGGCCCGAGCTGCCGGTGCGCGGCGTGCGCGGTGAGACCGTCTGGCTCCATGCACCCGGGCAGGGGCTGACGCGACCCGTGCGTCTCATGCACCCGCGCCACCGCGTCTACCTCGTTCCTAGGCCGGGCGACGTGGTCGTTGTCGGCGCCAGCGAGATCGAAAGCGAGGATCGCTCGCCGGTCTCGTTGCGCAGCGCCGTCGAGCTCATGGCCGCGGCGCACAGCGTTATGCCGGCGCTGGCCGAGGCTCGAGTCATGCGCCTCGACAGCAACCTCCGCCCGGCGCTGCCGGACAACGAGCCCCGCAGCGAGATCACGTCGGGCTGCGTGCGCATCAACGGACTCTTCCGTCACGGCTGGCTGGTCGCGCCGGCGGTCGTCGAGGACGCCTTGCGGATCTGCGGCCTGGGCCTGCCCGAAATGGCCGTGGAGGTGAGCGCGTGAGCATCGGTGGACGGATGTGGATCACGCTCGACGGGCAGCCGCACGAATTGCCTCCCGGCACGCCGCTGGCCGACTTGGTCGCTTCGCTCGGGCTTGCGCAGAGTGCAGCCGCCACGGCCGTCAACGGTGCGTTCGTGGCGCGCCGCGATCGCGAAGCGCGCATGTTGCAGCCCGGCGACGCCGTGCTGCTGGTCCAGCCCATCACCGGCGGATGATTCCCGTGGCGACCCTTTCCAGGGCGGGGTGCGAGGACGCCGATTCTTGGCGCGTTGGCGACGTCGAGTTGCGCAGCCGCTTCCTGCTCGGCACAGCCGGCTACCCATCGCCGCAAGTCCTGCACGACGCGATCGTTGCGGCGCGGGCAGAAATCGTCACGATCGGCCTGAAGCGCACGCTGGCCGTGGCCGGCGACAACGGCTTCGTCGCGATGATCCGGCAGACGCTGCACGAGACCGGTGCCCGGCTCCTCCCCAACACCGCCGGCTGCCGCAGCGCTCGCGAGGCAGTGCAGTTGGCCAGCATGGCGCGCGAGCTGTACGACACGCCGTGGATCAAGTTGGAGGTGGTGGGCGACGAGCACACCCTGCAGCCGGATCCGTTCGAGCTCCTGCTCGCTACCTCTCAACTGGTGCGTGGCGGCTTCACGGTTTTCCCCTACTGCACCGACGACCTCGTCACCTGCCGGCGCCTGCTCGACGCCGGCTGTCCGCTGCTGATGCCCTGGGGCGCGCCGATCGGCTCGGGCCAGGGCCTCATCAATCCTTACGCGCTGCGCGTTCTTCGCGAACGCCTGCCCGAGGCAACGCTGATCGTCGACGCCGGAATCGGTGCCCCCTCACATGCCGCGCTCGCGCTCGAAATGGGCTACGACGCGGTCCTGCTGAACTCGGCCGTGGCCCACGCCCGCGATCCGGTGGCGATGGCGCACGCGTTTCGCCTTGCGATCGAAGCCGGGCGGATGGCCCGCCATGCCGGCGTCATCGCCAGCCAGGATTTCGCAGTGCCGAGCACGCCGGTGGGCGGCGAGCCGCTCTTGCTCGGCGCGGCGCTGTGACCACTCCGATCGTCTGGAGCATCGCCGGCACCGACAGCGGCGGCGGCGCCGGTCTGAGCGCCGACCAGCGCGCCTGCGATGCCTTCGGCGTCCATCTGTGTCCGGTGGTCGCGGCGGTAACCGCCCAGCACTCCACCGCAGTGCGCCATGTCGAGCCGATGCCGGCGGCATTGATCGAAGCACAGTTGCGGGCGCTCGCCGAAGACATGCCGCCCCGCGCCATCAAGACCGGCCTGCTCGGCGGCGCGGCGCAGATCGCCGTCGTGGCGCGCTGGGTCGACCGGCTGCGCCAGGAAGGCGACGTAGCGCTCGTCGTCGATCCGGTGCTTGCTTCCAGCGCCGGGGCGCGCTTCGCCGATGGCGAAGCACTCGCGGCCTATCGCGCCGAACTGTTGCCGCGGGCGACCGTGATTACGCCGAATCGCGGCGAGGCGCACCGTCTGCTCGACGAGGCCGCCAGCCACGAAGCCGCGGCCCTCCCGTCTCTTGCCCGCCGCCTGCTCGGATCGGGGGCGCAGGCCGTGTGCATCACCGGCGGCGACAGCGCCACCGCAGAAGGCCGGGTGCTCGACTGGCTGGCCTGCGAGCACGCCCGAGGGTGGCTGGCGTCACCGCGGGTCGAGACATCGCATCGGCACGGCACCGGCTGCACCTTCGCGAGCAGCATCGCAGCGGCGTTGGCACTCGGCTTCGTCGCCGCCGACGCGGCGGTGCTTGCAAAGATGGCGACGACGCGTGCCTTGCGGGCCGGTCAGGCGGCGGGTAAGGGCGCCGGGCCAGTGCGCGCGGACTCGGGTTTCATCGATCCGTCCCTGCTGCCACTGATGTCCTGGGGTGAATCGCCGCTCTTCGCAGCGCCGCGTGACCGCGCGCAGCGCCGGCTCGACCTCTACGGCATCGTCGATAGCGCCGATCGCGTCGTGCAGCTGCTCGAAGCCGGCGTGCGCACGGTTCAGCTTCGCATGAAGACGCTCGAACGCGCGCGAGAGGATTGGCCGGCCTTCCTGCGCGACTCGGTGCGACGCAGCATGTCGGCATGCCGAGCTGCGGGCGCCGAACTGTTTATCAACGATCACTGGCGCATCGCCCTGGAACTCGGCGCGCCCGGCGTGCATCTGGGCCAGGAAGACCTCCTCGCGTTGGGCGACTGCGACCGCGCCGATTTCATCGCTTGTGGACTTTCGGTCGGCATCAGCTCGCACAGCCTGTGGGAGCTCTGCCGCGCGCGCGGCACGTCGCCGCGCTACATCGCCTGCGGACCGGTATGGCCTACCTTGACCAAGGCCATGCCCTGGCGACCACAGGGCCTGCGCAACCTGAGCTGGTGGCAACACATGGCCGGCGTACCGGTGGTCGCCATCGGCGGCATTCTCGAAGCGGCGCAGGTGCAAGCCGCCGCTGCCTGCGGTGTCGACGGGGTCTGCGTGGTGCGCGCGCTCGAACATGATTTGCGGCGATCCGTCCTGGCATTGAAGCATGCGTTCGACGTCGGTCGCGCGGGATTTACTGACGCAGCCACAAGGGGGCTGCCAGTCCCAAGTTTGGCGCAGATAGCGAGTATCAGATGAGGATCCGCTCGATCTCGTCGAGCGAAACCCCATCCCCCCGCCTGTCGCAAAGCCTGGTAGCCCGCGCCGACTCGTGATTCGCCATCTGCTGCGCGACTTCCAGCTTCCCGCCGTTGCGCAAGTACTACGTGATCCCGGTCGCCCGGAAGGAGTGGCACCCGATCTTCGTACACACGTTTGCAATGGCCGCGCGCCGCCCGATCATCCGGTAGACGTCTCCCTGCCCCATCCGCCGCTCTGAAAGCGCCCCTGACCGCCCCACAGTCGTATTGAACCGTCCACCTTGTCGTCGTCGGCGATCCCGGCCTGGTCGACGTACGCGTGCAAGTTACTCGCCAGGTTGTGATGGCAAGGCATCTCGTGGCGCTTGCCTCCCTTCTCGTGCAGCCGCATCCAAGTGCGTCGGCCCAGGACGTAGACATCCCTCGCTCGCATGCCGATCGCCGCCCCCAGCCGTGCAAACGTGTAAACCATCAGCCCGATGAGGGCCCGGTCGCGAAGCCCAGGTAGCGTCGAGATGTCGATCACATCCAGCAGCGCCGTCGCCTCCTCGGCCGCCAGCACGGGCGTCTTGTCCTTCTTCACCGAGTGCCGCGGTCCGCGCACCGAGCTCGCCGGATTCATCGGCATCATCTGTCCGACCACCAGCCAGTCAAACAGCATGCGCAACGCCGCCAGGTTGAGTTTCACAGAGGGCGCTGCGAGGCGCTCCTGCAGCTGCTCGACGTAGGCGGCCACGTGGACCGGCTCGATCGTGCCGAGCGCCTGCAGGTCGTTCTGATTGCACCAGGCCGCGAGAACTCCGCCACCGTCCGCGCGTGGGCCTTCCGAGTGTTCGGGTTGCGGATGTTGGCCGTGAAAAACTCGAGCGTGCGCTTGGCCGCCGCCGGTGTCTGCGTGAGAAACGCCGGCAGCCCTTCCTGGCCGATGGCCAGCGCCTTTGACACGGAACGCTCCAGCACCAGCTGGCTCATCTCAGCTCCGACGAAATCAAGTGCCTCGCGCGCGAGCTCGAGCCAGTCCTCGTCCGCTTCCGGGTCGACCTGCAGCCACTCTTTCATCGGCCTGCCCTGACTGGCCTCAAAGCGCCCGCCGGCGCCGCTGTCGACGAGTGCCAGCAGCGCCGGTAACGGTCAGGGCCGATCCGCCGCGTTCGCGGTCGGTTCTGGCCGCGGACAGGACGCTACAGCAAGGGTCTACGCGGCTCGCATACGCTCGAGACGAGCGGCAGTGGCCGTGACGAGTCGTTCGATCGCCGAGTCCGGGAACGGAGCGACGCTGCTCACATTGATCTCGCACAGCACGTAGCGCTCGGTGCCATCGGGTGGCCGTTCGCCGTGCATGAAATCGCAGTCCCGCAGGAGCGGAAGCTGATCGCCGGGGACGCCGAGCGTGCGTTGGAGGTCCGGCATCCATTCGTCCTCCAACTGCTGCTTCAAGCCCTGCAAGTGCGACAGATCCGCCGGATGGTAGAACCGCGTGCTCGGCGTGGACGCCTCGGCGCCGCTTCCGGCCGGCGCCGGGTAGAGCGCATTTACCGCCTGCAGACCGAAGCCGGCAACGCGGTCTCCCACCAAGTAGCAGCGGACCATCCCCTCCGTCAGGCGCGGCTGCCATTCCTGATCGATCATGTGGCCGTCACCTTCAAAGTAAGGTGCCATGAGACCTACCATCTCCTTGAAGGTGGTCTCGCGTTGGACACTGCCGCGCGGCGCGTGCCGAACACGCACCACGCTTTCCGGACTCAGAGTTGTCTTGCCGGGGGCCGCTGCACCCGCCACACGCCGATGCCGCTGTGTCCGCGCCACTGCTTCAGGACTCGGGTTACTCAGCCGCGGAGGCGGACGGCGAGATCGGCGCGCAATTGCGCCAAGTCATCGATCCGGTAGCAATCGCTGCCCAGCCAAGATCGCGCGTCTCGACCAGCACATCCTTCGTGCCGAGCTTGAGGATCACGTCGGGATGTGCGCTGACGAAGACGCCGGCCGAGGCCACGTCGCGCAGCATCGCGTCGAGCGGGCCGCGCGAATGCCCGTCCGCGTCGATCGGGTCGACCCAGACCAGGGCGCCATTGACCGCCAGCAGATCGGTCTTCAGATCCTCGATCTGCGCCCAAGTTGCAGTCAATGAATCGTGTCTTGCTTCTCGCGTGTCTGCTGTTTTCAGGGACTTCTGCCCTCGCCCAAGTGGCGGCTGAAACGGCTCTCCGTGGCTGCCAGTCACGGAGTTCCAACTCATGGAGCGAAGCTTCGCGCGCTGCCTGAAGGCCAGCTATCGGGCGCAGAACATCCCGCCTTCGGAGGCGCGAATCGCGCGGGCGTGGGGTAACGACCTCGACCAATACAGTGGCTCACTCACCGTCGATGACATCCGTCGCGCGCCGCAGGAGTCCATTGCCCGAACGCTGTTCATCCGATGCTCCTGGTTCTAGGAGCACGTCGTGGTGCGCTGAACTTGGTCTCGACTCACGGTTGCCCGGATGGGCGCCTGCAAAGCGGCCAACCGGCTCTAGTGCTGTTGGTCGTCGGTTGACCGAGGCATTCGGCCGCCGTCGAAGATCAGAAGTCGTACTTCAGACGCGCCGTGAACATGTCCCCGCGTGTGCCGAACGTCTTCCCGACGAGATAGGCGGCCTGCCACGCCACCTTGCCCGGCCCGAGCCCGATCGAGCCGAATAGTGCCGGTCCAGCACGGTGCGACTGCTTGTCCCGGGAGGCCCAGCGGTCCCAGGTGCCCAACTCGCCGAAACCTTGCGCACCGAAGTGCAGCTCGCGCAGCCAGCGGTAGCGCACCTGCCACTGGTAGCTCAGCTGCGTGGGCGCAGCGCCCGAGGCGAAGCTGCGCTCGAGGAAGACGTTGAAGTTGAGTTGGGTGCGCTCGATGTCGGTTTGCAGCACGGGTCCGATCTCGAGCGAAGCACCCGAGCCCGCCGGGTTCTGCGGTGCCAGCCAGAGTGTGTGCACGGCCAGGTCGAACGGGTACTGACCCTGCGTCAGCAAGACGTCGTTCTGCCATTCAAGGTTGTTCAGGCGCGTGGCGTATTCGTCGGAGCCGACGTAGCTCGCCAGCAGCTCCGAATACCAGCGCCCGTTGATGTTCCAGCCAAGTCCTACCTCGGGCCAGGTGGTGCGCTCGGAGCCGTCGGGCCTGACGGACCAGTACCTGAAGTCGACCGTTCGCACGCCCGGATCGTCGTAGACCGTGACGACGTAATAGCCCGGCTCCGTCGCCAAAGCCGGACCCCCGCTGCACAGCGCGGCGAACGCGAGAGTGAGTCCACAGAGAATGCGTGCCGCCCCACATCTTGGGCGGTTCGGAGGTGTCGACGCGGCGGCGTGCATGGCGGAGCTGCGACTCAGTGCAGTCGGGCGCTTTCGACCGCGGGCGTGCCGAAGCTCGCCGTCCAGCGCGTCGACCAGCCGGAGAAATCGGCGACCGGCATCGGCCTCCCCATGTGAAATCCCTGTGCGTGATCGCAGTTGAGATCGCGCAGCATGTTCCAGACCTTGAGGTTCTCGACCCCTTCGGCCACGACGGTAATGCCCAGGTTGTGCGCCAAGTCGATCGTCGAACGCACGATCATCGCGTCGTCGGCGTCAGCCTGCATGTTGCGAACGAATGACTGATCGATCTTCAGCTCGCTTACCGGCAGGCGCTTCAGGTACGCCAGCGATGAATAGCCCGTGCCGAAGTCGTCGATCGAGAGCTTGAAGCCCATGGCGCTCAGCCGGTCGAGCGTGACGAGCGCGCGCTGCGGGTCATCCATCATCGCGCTCTCGGTAATCTCGAGGCAGAAGGCGCTTGCCGGCACGCCTTGCTTTGCGAGCAGCGCTTCGAATTTCTGCGGTAGGTTCTGGTCGACGAGGTCGCGCGTCGACAGGTTCACCGACAAGGGCAGCGGCATGCCATCTTCGTTCAGCGCCTGCCAGTGCCTTGCTGCCTCCCCCAGCACCCAAATCGTGAGGACGTGGATGAAGCCGGTCTGCTCGGCGAAGGGAATGAACTGCGCCGGCGGGACGAGGCCGCGCACCGGGTGCTGCCAGCGCACGAGCGCTTCGGCCCCGACGAGTTGGCCCGTCTCGAGAGCGAGCTTGGGCTGCAGGTACAGGCGCAACTCGCCGCCTTCGACGGCATGGCGCAACTCGGTCATGAGGGTCAACGTCTTTGCACTGGCCACCTCGATCGAAGGGTCGTACACCTGCGCACCATCGGTGCGATTCTTCGCCACATACATCGCCACCTCGGCACGGTTCAGCAGCGTGTCGGCGTCGGCAGCGTGCAGCGGCCACGCGGCCACGCCGATGGCGGCGCCGATGTCGACCGGTTGACCTTCGAGCAAGAACGGCGTCTCGAATGACTGGCCGATGCGCGACGCCACGACGAGCGCGAGCGCCATCTCCGCCGAGCCGAGCAGCACGCCGAACTCGTCCCCGCTCAGGCGGGCGACGACGTCGCCGTCGCGCGTGACCTGTTGCGTCAGCCGCTCGCCCACAGCGTTGAGCAGGAGGTCACCCATGTGGTAGCCGAGTGCGTCGTTGACGTGCTTGAAGCGGCTCAGGTCGAGCATGACGATGGCCACCGTCTGCTCCGCCTGCGCCCTGCCGATCGCCTGCTGCACGGCGTTGCGGAACTGCGCCCGATTCGGCAAGCCGGTGAGCGTATCGCGGTAGGCGAGCTTGAGAATCTGCGCCTGGTTCTCGGCGATGCTGTGGCGCATGCGCTCGAACGATTGCGAAAGCTCGCCGATCTCGTCGTGGCGCTGCATCCCGGTCATCGGTGTGGCGTAGTCGCCGCGGCCCAGACGATCGGCGGCGTCGGCGAGGCCTCGCAACGGCGTCGTCACGCGCTTGGCGGCAACGACGCTGCCGAACGCGAATACCGTGATGCCGACGAGCGTGACGGCGATGAGGGCCAGGAGCAGGTCGGTGGGCAAACGCACCGCGGCGTCGACCGAGAGCGAGATCAAGGCGCGTATGCCAGCGTCGGCGCCGTCTTCCTTACCGACATTGAGCGGCTTGTCCTGAACACCCAGTTCCTCGCCCTGCACGGCGACCGAGGTCATTGCGCTCTCGTCGCCGTCTCTCCACGGTTGTAGCGCCAGGCTCGCGGCGCGGGCGCCGTCGAGGCTCGTCAGGCTCACGGTCCAGGCGTCGTCGCGGCTCCGGCGCGAGATGAGCGTGAGGTCAAGCGCCGATAGATTCTTCAAGTCGACGGCGAGCTGCTGATCGAGCGGAAAGGCCATGAGCACCCAACCGACGATGAGCGGCGCCTTGATCGGAACGAGCACTGCCTGGTACGGCTCCTTCGCGCGCAGTTCGAGGCCGCTTGCCTGGCCGGCACTCGATGCCTGCGGCGCCAGGCGATCGATGATCGGCAGAAGGTCGGATTCATCCATGGCGGTGCTCGCGCGAAGGCGGAAGTCGCGTGTCAGCAGCGCCGTTTCGGTTGCGCCGATGCGAGCGCCGTGGTTGGCGAGCACCGAGATGATCGTGTCCGTGTCATTCGAGCTCACCGCCTCGCGAAAGCCGTAGTCGGCGGCGAGCAGGCGCGCGCCGTTGATGAGCGTTTGCGCACGCCGGTCGAGCAGGTTCTGCAGCAGGCGTCCACCCGCCTTGAGCTGGTCGGGCAACACGCGGTGCGCGTGCTCGGCCAGGCTCGTACGCAAGGCGACGAAGCTGGCGAGCTGGACGGCCAGGAGCAGCGCGAGCGAGACGAGGATGTAACGTCCGCCGATGGACCGCTGCCACCACGGTGCTTGGCTTCTCACTTTCGCGGCCCGCTGGTGCCGAGCGACGAATGCACGTGGAGGTCTGCATTGCCCACAACGAGCGGCGAGGTCACCGGCGCCGTTGCTGCGACCAGTTCAGAGTGCCACACGCGCAGCTCGTAGTTTCCCGGCGGCACGTCGTCGATCCGCGCCTTGCCGCTGGGATCGCTGCGCGCGAAGAGCGGCGTGTCAACGACGACCACCCAGGCCACCATGTCATCGTGGATGTTGCAACCGAGCACGGCGATACCTGGCTTGTCGAAGAGCACGGGTGATGCCGGGACGCCGGAATAGAGCTTCAGCTCGAAGGTCTTCACCGGCGAGAACGAATAGACGTGGTGGCGAACCGTGTCATGGTTCGGAAACGCGATCGATGTGCCGACGGTCACGACAGTGACTTGTGGCGCGAACTGGCGGTGGACCTGTTCGATCTCGACGCCGCTCATCGGCCGCACTGGCAAGTGCCCCGACGCCGGTGCCAGCGAAACGATGGCATCGGCGAGTGGATGGCCGCCGCGATCGGTGACCTCGACAGTGACGCTCGATCCACGGGCGCCCAGCGCGCACAACGAGAGCACAAAAAGGGCGACAAATTGACAAAGGCGGCTTGACACGGAGGCTCGCTCGGCAGGCGGGATCGGAATGCCGGGTCGCGGCAAACAGCATGGGCTGCCTCGCTTTCGGCGCCCGGGCCGGAAACTTGAACGTGGGAACGGCACTTTTCCAGAGCCGGGCAACCTTTCTGCACGCACCTTCGCTTTCGCCAGCGCGAACACCTCGTCGTCCCTAGACCGTCGGCCGCTGAGCGGAGTCCATACGTTGGCCGAGCACTACGTCGCTGAGGCAGCGATCCTGTGCTGCAGCCAGAACGAAAGGCGCGCCAAAAAAATGGGTCTTGAGCCGTGAGGGCCTAGGTGCCCGACTCTCTTGCTGTTTCCGACTGGTAGCGCAGGCGCAATTCACGCTTCAGCAATTTACCGCTCGGATTCTTCGGTAGCGCGTCGGTGAGGATCACGCGCTTGGGCACCTTGAAGCCTCCTAACCGCCCCTGACAGTGGTCGATGACCAAGCTTTCGCTCAGCACGTGGCCGCTCTTCGTTACGACCACGGCGACGACAGCCTCGATCCAATGCGGATGCGGAAGACCGATCACGGCCACCTCCGACACACCTGGCATCGCGTAGATCGCTTCCTCGACCTCACGGCTGGCGACGTTCTCGCCACCAGACTTGATCATGTCCTTCTTGCGGTCGACGATCGTGATGTATCCCTCGTCGTCGGTGACGGCCAGATCACCGCTGTGGAACCAGCCGCCTTCAAACGCGGCGCGAGTGCGCTCTTCGTCGCGGTAGTAACCGCTGAGCAACTGCGGTGAGCGATGCACGATCTCGCCGATCTGGCCCGGCGCCACGTCGTTCATCTCGTCGTCGACAATCCGAGATTCGACGTTCAAGGCCGGACGGCCCGCGGTGCCGGCCTTGCGAAGCTGGTCTTGAGGCTTGAGGACAGCCGCCAGCGGCGCGATCTCCGTCTGGCCGTACAGGTTCCAAAGACGAAGGTCCGGCAACCGTCGCTGGATTTCCTTCAGCACCTCCACCGGCATGATTGAGGCGCCGTAATACCCCTTGCGCAACGCAGACAGGTCTGTAGCGTCGAATCGCGGCGAGCGCAGCAGCGAGATCCACACAGTCGGCGGAGCGAAGAACGACGTGATTCGATCTCGTGCGAGCAGCTTGAGCAGGTTGTCCGGCGTGGGCTTGCCGGTAATGATGTTCGACGTACCGACCTGCACGCCGGGCCCGAAGAACACGTCCAGCTGCGCGCAGTGGTACAGCGGCAAGGCATGCAGCATCAGGTCTTCCGCGGTGATCTCGGCGTCGACCAGGCAACTGGCGTATTCGGCGATCACTGCACCATGCGTCAGCATTGCGCCCTTCGGACGGGATTCGGTACCGCTCGTGTAGATGATCTGGGCCAGCGTGCCGCTATCGACGTCTGGTTCCGGAGCCTTGCCGCCCGACTCGATGAGCGCCTCCAGGCGAAGCATGCCCGGTGCAGGCGCCGACGATTCCTCACCCTGCATCCACACGAGCGTCGCAACCTCCGTTCCCGCGCTTGCTTCACGCGAAAGCGAAGCCAGTTCGGTATCGGTGCACAACAGTTTCGCGCCCGAGTGGTCGAGGATGTAGCGCGCCTCGCCCGCACTCAGCATGAAGTTGATTGGCACGAGAACCGCACCGAGACGCGCGACTGCAAAGCGCAGCGCGGCGAACGAATGCGAGTTGCGAGCGAGCACCGCGACACGATCGCCGAGCTCAATCCCTCGGGCAGCCAGGCCGGCGGCAAGACGGTCGCTGATCGTGTCGAATTCAGCGTATGTCCACGACGTTTCACCACAGCGTACGGCCTGCCTGCGCGGATCACGCTGCGCTGTGCGGCGCAGCAGGCTTCCCAGGTTTTGACGAGTTGCGTTCTCAATCACTGGATCTCCTTCGGTTCGGGCATCCAGCGTCGAAGGTATTGCGCATTCGCACCGGGCCTGGCATGAATCTTGGCAAGCTCGTCGCGCGCCACGGTGCGAAGGTGGACCTCGTCTGGGCCGTCAAGAAAGCGCATCGCGCGGCCCCAACTCCACAATTGGGCGATCGGAGTGTCCGGTGTCAGGCCCATCGCCCCGAATACCTGCATGGCGCGATCCAGTACGCGAGTCTGAAGGCGTGCGGCCACGAGCTTGATCGCTGAGACGTCAATGCGCGCTGCGGCATTGCCTCCCTGATCCATGCGCCATGCCGCTCGCAGGATGAGGAGTCGCGCTTGATCGATCTCTACGCGACTCAGAGCAATCCAATCCTGCACGTTTGAGAATTCGGCGAGATGTCGGTTGAACGCACGTCGTTCCAGTGCGCGCGAGCACATCAGCTCCAGCGCCAGCTCGCATTGGCCGATCGCGCGCATGCAATGGTGTACGCGTCCCGGCCCCAGTCTCGCTTGAGCGAGCGCGAAGCCGCTGCCCTCATCGCCAAGCAGGTTGTCTACCGGCACGCGAACGTCCTCAAACACGACCTCGCAATGGCCTTCGACGGCTTGGTGCTGCATCACCGGCACGTTGCGAATGACGCGTACCCCGGCTGAGTCCATAGGTACGAGAACCATCGAATGGCGCCGGTGAGAGAGCCCGTCGCCTGCTGGGCTCGTGACGCCAAGGACGATTGCGAGCCGACAAAGCGGGTGCGCCACTCCTGTGATGAACCACTTTCGGCCATTGATTACCCAGTGCTGCCCGTCGCGCTCGATACGCGTCGCGATGTTGGTGGCGTCTGATGACGCGACGTCGGGTTCAGTCATGGCGAAGCAGGAACGTATCGTGCCCTCCAGCAGCGGGTGCAGCCATGCGCGTGCCTGGGCATCCGTGGCAAAGAGGTGCAACAGCTCGATATTTCCGGTGTCGGGCGCGTTGCAGTTGAAGACTTCCGGTGACCAGGGAACCCTGCCCATGATCTCAGCGAGCGGCGCGTAGTCGAGGTTCGAGAGTCTTGTGCCCGGCTCGCCAGGACGCAGGCCGGGCAGGAAGAGATTCCATAGCCCCAGTCCGCGCGCCTCGTCCTTGAGTGGCTCCACGACATCGGTCGGGTAGGCACCCGAGTCGGCATAGCGGTGCCACATGGCATCTTCGAGCAGCACACGGTCGTCCATGAACCTCTGCAAGCGTTGTTGCAGGTCGACTGCCAGAGAGCTGAAGTCGAAATCCATCAAGGTCGTCCTTTTCGCAGGGAGATCATGAAGCGGAACCGAGGGCGAGACGCGGCGATGTTCACGGCTGGCACCTCAGTGGATCGCCGCGTACATGATCTTCTCCTCGGTGGCTTCGAGCGCGGAGTACTCCTCGACGACCTTGCCCATGCGTTGCACCAGGATCCGGTCCGACAGCGCCATGATTTCCGGGAGGTACGACGAGATCACGACCACGGCCTTGCCTTCGTCGGCGAGACGGTTGATGAGTTCGTGGATTTCGGTGATGGCGCCAACGTCTACGCCGCGCGTCGGCTCGTCGAAGATGATGAGTTCGGGCTCCTGGATCAGCGACTTGGCGATCACTACCTTTTGCTGGTTGCCGCCCGAGAGCTCGATGGCTTTCACGTCCTGGCCGATGGCGCGGATGTTGAGGCGCCGGATCCAGTGGGTGCCGGCCTCGGCCGCCACCTTCTTCGACACCAGCGTGTTCTTGCCGCGCAGCTTGGCGAGGAGGCCCAGGTAGACATTGCCGGCGATCGACTGGGTCTCGAAGAAGCCCTCGATCTTGCGGTCCTCGGTCACGTAGGCGATGCCGTCGCGCACCGCCGAGGCGGGAACGAAATAGCGCACCGGGCGATCGTTGAGGAGCACCTCGCCGCCGTGCATGAAGTCGCGCTTGATGATACCGGCGACGACCTTGAAAGTCTCGGTCCGGCCCGAGCCGACCAGGCCGAACACGCCCGTGATCTGGCCGGCGAAGACCGAGAGCGAATTGTTCTTGACCATCGCAGCCATGCGCAGGTTCTGCACCG
Source organism: Caldimonas sp. (assembly GCA_039936375.1). GTDB lineage: Bacteria > Pseudomonadota > Gammaproteobacteria > Burkholderiales > Burkholderiaceae_C > Schlegelella_A. The sequence goes on from JBDTIO010000398.1 coordinate 15,305, forward strand.
ACAGGACGCGCTTGCCTTGCGGACGCACGCTGGTCTTCCTCTGCCCGTAGAGCGTCTCAGAGAGGTCGCGGCCGACCATCGCCTGGACGATTCGCGCGCGGTCGAAAGTCGCCTTGTCGTCGGTGACGACGTGCTTGCCGTCGCGCAGGATCGTGATTCGGTCGGAGACAAGCAAGGCCTCCTCGAGTGCGTGCGAGATGAAGATCACCGATACGCCGCGCGCCTTCAGGTTGAAGACGAGATCGAAGAAGTACTTCTTTTCCTCTGGCGTCAGGCTCGCCGTCGGCTCGTCGAAGATGATGACCTTGGCGTTGTGCAGTACGGCGCGCGCGATCTCTACCATCTGCTTCTTGGCGGCGCCGAGCAGGCTGACGATCGCGGTCGGGTCGACGTCGAACTGCAGCGACTGGAGGAACTGCTGAGCCGCGATGTAGATGCCGCGCAGGCGGTTGAAGTATTTCTCCTGGCCGAGGAACAGGTTCTGCGCCACCGTCATGGTTGGCACCAGGCTCGTTTCCTGGAACACCATGGCGACACCGAGGTGCATCGCCTCGTTCGGCGTACGCAGATTGACTTCCCGGCCCTCGACCAGCATCTGGCCCGAGGTCAGGTTCACCACGCCGGCCATCACCTTGGTGAGCGTCGACTTGCCGGCGCCGTTCTCGCCGACGATGGCGTGGATCTCGCCGGTCCGAAGCGCGAAGTCGACCGAGTCGATGGCCGGCACGCCGCCGTACTTCTTCGTCGCCTGGCGAAGCTCGAGGATGGTCGTGGCCGGGGTGGAATCCTGGCTCATGTCTGAAGGTTCCGTTCAGCGCCCGCCACCGACAGTCGCAGGATCTTCCGGCATCCCTTGGCGAGGACGAACAGATCGCCCGCGCACTCGACGGCGGCGACCACGCCGTGGTGCTTGCCGTCGAAGCGGCTGTGCAGCGAATAGCGGACCAGCCCTGCGTCGGTGAGGCGGATCACGAGGCCGTAGGAGCGCGGCGGTGCCCAGGGTTTGACGACCCCCATCATTTTCAGCTGGGCGCCCTGCATCGGCTCGAGGAAAGTGTTACCCGAGTTGAGCGCCGGGGCGATCCAGTACTGGGGCTCGATCTCGGCCAGCATGCGGCGCCGGTACGCGTCCTCGCGCAGCACGAACTCGATCAATTGCGTTCGCAGCGCGAAGCAGGTGAGCCAGAAGCCGCCGTCATGGGCAGGCGAGAGGCGGGACGGGTAGCCCGGCAGCGAGTCGGTGACGGCGCGGACGCGCCGTCCGCCGGCGTAAGCCCAGACGCGACTCGACCAGCTCTCGCTCATCCAGGTCTCGGCCCCGGCCGCGCATGCACCGAAGGCGTGGGCCAGGCCGCTCGCGATCAGGTTGGCTGCGCCGCTGGCGACGTCGAGCCCGAACAGGCGGCCGGTGCGTCCGAGTCCCATGAGATCGTGACGCCAGTGATCGACCAGGTGCTCGAGCGAGCCGTCGGTGGCGAGCAGGTGGCCGTCGGCGCTCACACTGAGGGCGTTGACGGCATGGAAGGCCCGACCTCCGACGGCATCCCAGCGACGGCCGTCGGCGGCACCACTGACGATGCGCACCTCGCGACCTGCGAGCGCGACGGCGAGTCCGCCGTCCGGCAGACAGGCGAGTGCGGACACGGGCTGTTCAAAACGATGCACCTCCGTCGCTTCGGCAGCGCCGCCCGGGGTTGACACGTCGTAGCGAAGCACGCTCGGCCCGTCGGCGACGAAGAGCGAGTGACCGTCGCTCGCGAGGTCCTCGGGCGCAGCGAGCGTGGCAAATACCGGCGCTTCCTCGAGGAGACTGTTCGACTTCAGCGCGCCATCGAACACCGGCACCGTGATCGAGGCGTCTCCCCGCCCGAGCAGGCGGTCCTTCCACCCGCGCAGCCCGGCGATCATGCCGTCTTCCCCCAGCGCCGGTCGTACTGGACGAAGTCGGGATCGGCGCCCTCGAGCTTCAGTCGACCGACCCGGTTGTTCATGATGCCGCCGAGATACAGGTAGCCCCTGTGCTCGCGCATCGAAGTGATCATCGGGTGGTTCTGGCCGCCGAGATCCCACAGCGTTTCCAGGACCTCGCCCTTCTCGTTGAACTTCAGCACACAGCCGGTGTTGATGTTCGGGAACAGCCATTCGTCGCGCGCGACGCGTTTGGCCATCCGCTTGCGAAAGCCCGGCATGCGCCACGCGAGATCAAGCGCAGGGCAACGCATGCCGACGAGTGACATCCAGTAGTGGCCATCCGACGAGTTGTTGATGTTGTCGGGAAACCCCGGCAGGTTGTCGAGGACCATTTCGGTCGTGCCCTTCTTCGGGCCGTCGAACCAGTACCGCTTCACCGTGCAGCCCCAGGTCTCGGCGAAGAGGAACGACTGGGCGTCGCTCGCGATGCAGACGCCGTTCGGAAACTTCAGGTCGCGGATCACCGTGTGTGTCTTGCCGGTGTTGGTGTCGAAGCAGATGATTCGGCCGTTGCCGCGCGCCTCGAGGCCGTCGGTGGCCCATTCGTGCATCTCGAAGCGCACCGTTGCCTCGGAGAAGAAGATCCGGCCGTCGTCGGTGATGTCGAGATCGTCGGCGAGGCGCAGCCGGCTGTCGTCATTGATCGACGAGAAGCTGCGGTTGGTTTCGTCGGTCGCCTTCTCGACCTTGCGCTCGGGCGTCACGCGGTACAGGCCCATGCCGCCGATGCAGACGTAGAGGTTGTCCTGGCGATCGAAGGCCATGCCCAAGGGCGTTCCGCCGATGTGCGCGAAGACCTCCATCTGCTCGTAGTCGGGCGCGAAGAAACGGACGATGTCGCCGTGGCGCGAGCCGGCGTAGAGGTTGTCATGGCGATCGAGGATCACGTCCTCGGGACCCTCGATGCGGCCGAGACCGATCGGCGTCGCCGGCCGCAGGCGGTCGTTCAGCGCCCAGGCCGTGCCGCAATCGGGCGCCGTCGACGGCAGCGGCGGCATGCCGTGATAGGTCGGGCTGACGTAGACTTTGTTGACGATCCGGTGCCGGTTCTTCAACCAGCGGATGTCGATCATCGCCGCGAGCAGCAGGATCGCGGCCAGCACCATGCGGTTGTAGCCGCCCTGCAGCGACATCGTCGTCAAGCCATTGATGATCAGCAGCACGATCAGGGTGCCGACCAGCGCCTTCATCACCGAGCCTTTGCCGCCGCCGAGGCTGATGCCGCCGAGAACGGTGGCCGTCAGCACCGTGATCTCGAGGCCGACGCCGATGTCGCCGCCGGCGGTCGCCAGGCGCGAGGCGAAGAACAGGCCGCCGAGGGCTGTCAGCACGCCGCTCGCGACGTAGCAAAGCGTCACGGTGCGGCGCACGGCGATGCCGGTGTTGTAGGCCGAACGGCGCGAGCCGCCGATCGCAGTGATGTGCCAGCCCGCTCGCAACCGCGTCAGGAAGATGTGGCCGAAGAGGGCGACCGCCGCGTAGACGTAGACGACGGTCGGCACGCCAAGCCACGAGCCGTTGCCGATGAAGTCCCAGACCTTCGATTCGGGCAGGCCGCCGGCGATCGCGGTTGCGTAGTCCGCCGTGAGCAGGTCGTATAACGCGCGGTAGATGATGAGAGTGATCAGTGTCGTGAGGAACGCACGCAGCCGGAAATACCCGATGAGAACGCCGTTGACGGTGCCGAGCGCCGCACCGCACAGGAGCGTGACGGCGACCGCCGGCACGACGGACCACTTCAGGACGTGCATCAGGTAGAGCGCACAGAAGTTCGTCAATGCAAACATCGAGCCGACCGAGAGGTCGATCCCGCCGACGATCATCACCAGTGCCATGCCGAGGACGATGAAGCCGATCTCGCCGGCCTGCCGACCGGTGTCGGAGAGCGCCGCCGCAGACAGGAAATTCGGGATCGCCTGCGCCAGTACGACGGCGACCAGGATGAGGACGATCACCGGGATCGCCGTTTCCATCCAGCGCTTGGCGAGGATTTCGCCAAGCGCATGGTCGGGCCAGTAGCGATAGCGCCAGCGCGTCAGCGTTTCCGTCCACCGTTCCTCGAGATGAGGCGGTGCCGGCGGCCGCGCCGCGGCGGCCGCACGTGGCGGACTCAGTGTTTCGTTGATCACGGCGTCGTCTCCAGGAGCGGGTCGGTCCGTCTCCGCCCCTCTCGGGCGAAGACGCGTTCTCTCAGCGTGACGCGCTCAGATCTTGCCCAGTTTCCAGCACGTTCCTTCCTCGCCGGCGTTGGTCTTCGTGATCGGGATGATCGTGGTGTAGATCGAACCCTTCGCCGTGCC
>JBDTIO010000399.1:0-2581 GCA_039936375.1 Caldimonas sp.
CCGGGCAACATCTGTGGCTTGACGTTGTGGCCGCGGGTGATCCACCCGAGGTAGTCGAACTTGCCGAAGGCCAGCAGCACGGTGGCGATCCCGGCGAGCAACACCGTCAGGCTGACTGCGCTCCACAGCAGCGCGCCCGAGATGGGCACGTTGCCGACGCTCGGGTCGTAGGGAAAGTTGTTGGTGTAGGAATACTCCTCGCCCGGCCGCGCCGCGACCGATGCCCAGGCCGCCCAGGTCACGAAAGCCGTGAATTGACGCAGTTCGGTCGGGTCGGTGATGAGGTCGGCCTTGAGGCCGCCGTTGCGTGACGGGTCGTGAAAGTATCCGGTCCAGTGCGCAATCTCTTCGTTGTAGGCCGTCGCTTGGGCGGCGGTGAACTGGAGCGTCCCGGTGGACTCGTCATAGCGATTCGTCTTCAGCGACACGGCGGTCTCAGCCCGGACCGCGGCGGCCTGGCTTCGGGTAAGAGCCTCAAGAGTTTGGCGATGCTGTTCCTGAGCCATCGCCTCGGAGGTGACCAGCCCCATGCGATGCAGCGCCGAAGCCGAGAAATCAGGCCCGAGGTAGGCGCCGTGGCCCCAGATGCTGCCGTTGTCCATGAGGCCATACCTCAGGAACACTGCCTGCCCTTCACCGATATCGCCTCCGCTGAACAGCACCGCACCCTTCTCATCCACGACCCGTGCCGGGATCGGTGGCGCATTGCGGTACGAGAGCGTCGTGATCAGGATCAGGCCCGCGAAGCCGAGCACCATCACGATCGCCACGGCGCGTAGCCACCAGGGCGAGAGCGGCCCGTCGTCTTCCGCCACCGGCTGCGCGGCGACGTTCCTCGTGGCCGGGTCGTTCATTGCGGGAGAGGTGCTCACAGTGCGTCCTTCAGCATCGTCAGCCGGATGCTCTCGATCGCGCGCGACGGGGCGAGTCCTTTGGGGCAGACCTCGGTGCAGTTCATGATCGAGCGACAGCGAAACAGTGGATAGGCATCATTGGGATCGTCGAGTCGCTCGTGGGTCGACTGCCAAGCGGTCCAATGTTGATCAGCTCGCTCCACAGTGTGTGGTGAACGGCCTTGTGTTGAAGCTCTTCATAGCAGGCTGCGCCAATGGCCGTGAAGCGTCTGTGCGCCACCGAACACATCCGCGCCGAGCCGTGCCGCGGTCGATGCCTCGAGCGGCAACTCGAAGCGGGGCGCATCTATCCCGCCGGTTCAAAATCACCGCTGCCACACCCGTAAATGGCGGGAACTTTTCGGTGCGGCCAATGTTGCGCTTCCTCAGGGAGGGGCAACCGGCCCGTTGCAGTGGTCACAGTGCGGCGCGGTAGATCACTTGTGCAGTGTTATCGGGGTCGGGCGTGTGCAGCATGCACATGCCATCGGCCAGCTTTCGCATCGCCACGTTGTTCGAGGCGCTGATGGCGTGCATGGTCGGGATTCGGCGGGCTCGTGCCGCGTCGATGAGGCGTTCCATCAAGATCGTCCCGAGTCCCTTGCCTTGCCAGGCGTCGCTGACAACGATCGCGAACTCACAGTCCATGTTGTCGGCCTGAGCACTGAACCGACCGACGCCGATCTCCGTCTCATGTCCCTCCTGAACGATAACGGCAACGAAGGCGGGGTCGACCGCCGGGTCGATGACTGTCAGCTGTTTCAGCAACGCGCCTCCAGGCGATGTCATCGAATCGAGGAAGCGGAACCGGCGGGACGCAGGCGACAGTCCTTCGATGAAGGCGCGTTCGAGTTTCACGTCATCTTCGCGTATCGGCCGCACTACCGTGGGCGTGCCGTCGCGCAGCGTTTCGTGCCAGGCGGAGCTGGCCGCACGGGCACTGATCTTTTCCTCGATCTTGCAAACCGCATAGGCTCTGCTTGCCTGCTCCTCGGAAAGCTCCGCGACACCGGCGCGCGGCAAAGCGCCGGCCACATAGACGCTGCCGGCGAACTTTCGTGCGACAAAGCGATGGTCGAGATATTCGACCCGGTACACGTGCCCATCGCTCGCCTCGTAGCGCTCGATGCGATCGTTCGGGTCAGCGACGGCCTCGAGGGCCATGATCACCTTGCTCGCTCCATGACCAAGGATCATCCCAAACCGGCTTTCGTTCAGTGCGCCACCGAACATTGGGTTGTTTGTCCGGTACCGAACACGTGGCATCCCGCAAACGCTTACACTGGGGAAAGGATTTCAACGAGCTCGGTTTTCGGTGCTTATGTGTCCGGATTCGGAAGGGCGTTTCATGAAATTCGCGCGCGAACCGAAAAGCAACCATCTCCTCGCCGCGCTACCGCCTGAAGAGTGGATCCGCTGGGAGCCACTGCTGGAATGGACCGACATGCCGCTCGGCCAGGTACTCTACGAATCCGGCAATTCACAAAGCCACATCTACTTTCCGACGACGGCGATCGTCTCGTTGCTCTACGTGATGGAAAGCGGGGCCTCGGCCGAGATTGCCGTTGTCGGCAACGAAGGGGTCGTCGGCATTTCCCTGTTCATGGGCGGCGAAACGACGCCGAGCCGAGCCGTCGTGCAAAGCGCCGGACAGGGCTTTCGCCTGAGGGGCCAGGCTATCAAGGAAG
>JBDTIO010000400.1:0-10807 GCA_039936375.1 Caldimonas sp.
TAGCTGTTGAGTCCCGAGACTTCGAGCAGGCTCATCGGACTGCCCTTCGCTCGCTGCGTTTCGGGATGAGCGGTTTCGGGTGGCGATTTGCAGTCATTGGATAACCTCCGCGCCATGCGCTTCGGTATTCGCCTCGGGAACGGCGCTGCGGCTCATGCGATGGCCATCCCGCCAAGGTAGGCCTCCTGAACGGCCGGGTTGGCCTCGATCTCTTGCGGTGTTCCCTCGACCAGGACACGGCCTTCCTGAAGGACGGTGACCTTCTCGACCAGTTCGAACAGGGAATCCTTGTCGTGGTCGATCACGATCATGGTTCGGCCCTGGCTGATGGACTTCAGCAGCTTGACGGTGTCGACCCGCTCACGCGGGCTCATTCCGGCCAGCGGCTCGTCGAGCAGGAGCAGGCTCGGCGAGGTGGCCAGGGCCAGCCCGATCTCGAGCCGGCGCTTCTCGCCGTAGGCCAGCGCCGAGACCGGGGTATCGGCACGCCTCGCGAGGTTGACGAGCGCGAGATTGTGCGCAACCCGCTCGTCCAGCCCCGGAATCTTTTCTGTCAGCCGCCACATGTCCATGCGGAACTTGCCGCGCAACTCGGCCAGCACCGCGATGGTCAGGTTCTCGCGAACCGTCAGGCGATTGAACAACTGGTTGACCTGATAGCTCTTGGTGAGCCCGAGCTGGCAGGCGTCGGTCACGGTCATGCCCGTGATGTCGCGGCCCTCGAAGACGATCTTTCCCGACGTCGGCCGCACCTCGCACGTCAGCATCTTGAAAAAGGTCGACTTGCCGGCCCCATTCGGTCCGATGACACCGCGAAGCTCACCGTGGTTGACGGTGAAGTCGATGTTGCTGTTGGCGACCAGGCCGCCGTATTGTTTGGTCAGGCCGGTCACTTGCAGGATGGGGCCGGCATGGTCGCTGCCTTCCCGCTTGCGCAGCGGGATCGGCGCGGCCACCGCGGCGGCAGCCGCGCTCGCGTCGCCGGCATCTCCAACCGCATCGCCGACCGCAGCAGCGTCCGGTTCAGCTTCGGGCGGCTTGTTTCGGCCGGTCAGATAGGCGTAAAGGTCAGCGAAGCCACCGATGATTCCGTGCCGCAGGAAGCAGACCAGCAGCACGAAGATGACGCCAAGCACCAGCGCCCAGCTGGCGCCGAGGTTGAGTCTCGCCTGCAGAAAATCCTGCAGGTAGAGCCAGACCGCGGCGCCGAGCAACGGGCCGAACAGGGTACCGACGCCGCCGATCACCGTCTGCATCACCAATTGGGCCGAGGTCTGGAACATGAACGCATCGGGCGGCATGAAGGCCTGCATCACACCGAGCAGTCCGCCAGCGAAGCCGGCATAGGCGGCGGCGATCACGAAGGCCGTGAGCTTGTAGGCGTGGACGCTGTGGCCGACGGCAGCCGCACGTAGGGGATTTTCGCGAATGGCGCTCAGGATCGCGCCGGTGGGCGAGCGCACGATGCGCAGAGCGATCACCATGCCGATGAAATAGCACAGTGCCAGGAACCAGTAGAGCGACCAGCCGCTGGTGAATTTGAGCGTGGTGAAACCGAGGTTGAAGGCCGGAGTCGGAACGCCGGGCAGCCCGTTCTCGCCACCCGTGAATCGCGAAAGCGGCGAGAACTCGACAAAGAAGAACACCTCGGCGATCGCCACCGTGATCATCACGAAGTAGATGCCGGTGCGTCGCAGCGCGACCAGCCCGACCAAGTAGCCGGTGAAGGCCGCGGCGATCATGCCGATGACGAGCGCCGTCACGACGTGCGGGAAGCCGACGACAGTGAGCAGATAGGCTGCGACGAAGCCGCCGGTGCCATAGAAGGCGGCCTGGCCGAACGAAAGCAACCCGGCGTAGCCGAACAGGATGTCGAAGCCGATGCCGAACAGGCCCCAGACCAGGATCCGGTTGACGGTGTTGGGAGCGAAGTCGAGATAAGGTAGCAGGAACGGCGCAGCGAGCAGGCCGATGGCCGTCAGGGCTTCGAGGAGGAAAGGCCGGCGGATGCGCATTGTGAAGCCGCCCTCACTCGCGGCTGGCGCTGCCGAGCAGGCCGCGCGGCCGCACCAGCAGCACCAGCGTCATGGCCACGAACAGCATCACATACGAATAGGCCGGATCGATCATGGCTGTGATGCTGATGATCTCGCCGGCAATGAGGCCGCCGAGGATGGCGCCCGGGAACGAGCCGACGCCGCCGATGACGACGACGACGAAGGTCTGCACCAGGATCGTCTCGCCCATGTCGGGAGTGAGCGAAACCACTGGCGCGTTGGCGATGCCCGCGAATCCCGCGGCCATGGCGCCGATGCCGAACACCAGCGTGAACACGCGATGCACGTTGATGCCGAGCGCGTCCACCATCCCCGAGTCCTCGATGCCGGCGCGCACCGTCAGCCCGAGCCGCGTGCGATAGAGGACCACATACAGGATGGCCAGCGCCACCGCGATGATGCCGACCAGGGCCAGTCGGTAGGTGGGGTAGAGCATGAAGCCCATCGCGGTGATGCCGGAAAAGACGGCCGGCGCCGGCACCGACATCGACAGGCTGCCGAAGAAGTAGCGGACGGTCTCGACCATGACCATGCCGATGCCGAAGGTCACGAGCAACTGGTCTTCGCCCGAGCGCGCGTAGAAGTGGCGGATGATGACCCGCTCCATCACCACTCCGACAAGCAGGACGAACAGCGCACCCGCGACGATGGCGACGATGAACGAGCCGGTATGGCTGTATGCCACGTAGCCGGCGTAGCCGCCGAGCATGAACATGGCACCGTGCGCGAGGTTGAGAACCCCGAGGGTGCCGTAGATGATGGTGAGGCCCGACGAGATCAGCGCCAGCAAGGCCCCGAGCACGAGGCCGTTGAACATCTGCGATACGAAATTAGCCCAATTGATCACAGCCAGCCTCGAAGACGACAGTTCTAGCCCCGCACGGTGGTTCGGACACAGGAGCCTCCGAACCGAGCCATGCCGACCTCGACGATTATGGTGTGCCCATCATGAATCCGGGCCTCGCCAACGGCGAAGCCCGGACCCGCGGACGCCGACGAAGAGGATCAGGTGTAGTCGCCGAGCTTGCACCCGAATGCGTCCGGCGCCTGCATCAGCGGAGCGCCCGGAACGGTCTCGACGACTTCCCAGTAGTCATCCTTGCTCTTCATGTCCTTGGCCGCCTTGCCCTTGACGATGAAGACCGGGCGGACGCACTGATGGTCTTGCGGTCGATAGTGCACGTCGCCGACGAGCGAGGGAAGCGTTTCGCCCTTCTCATAGGCCTTGATGACGTCGGGCGGATAGAAGGACCCCGCCTCTTCGACCATGCGGGCCCAGTGCGCAAAGCTGATGTAGGCGTTTTCCGCGCCCCACTCCGGCTTGTAGCCGAACCGCTTCTCGAAGGATTCCACGAACATCTTGGCGAGCGGATACTGGTCTTCGAGCGTCCACCAGAAATCGGTCGCGGCATAGACGCCTGCGAGCAGGCCGCCACCCACTTCGGAAGCGAGAAAAGGGACCTGGTAGGGCACCACCAGCTTCATCTTCTCGAAGATGCCGAATCTCTGGGCCTGCTGGATCGACAGCACAGCGTCGCGACCCCAGTTCACGTTGATCAGCACGTCGGCGCCGGAATTGGCGACGTTGAGCAGATACGAGCTGAAGTCCGGCGAGCCGAGCGGCGAGACCTGGTTGGTCACCATCGTCCAGCCGCCCTTCTCGGTCAGATAGTCGTTCATCGACTTGGTGACTGTATGGCCGTAGGTGTAGTCCGGCGTCATGAACGCCGCCTTCTTGTTCCTGCCGAATGCCTTGACCAGCACCGGGCCGATCGCGTTGGCGGCAGTCTCGCCATAGAAGTTCTGGCGGAAGCCGTAGCGCACGCAGTCCTTGCCGGTGGTGTCGTTCGAACCGGAAATGCCGGCCACGTAGAGCACCTTCTGGGCTTGGGCCAGCTTGTTGAGCGCAACCGCGACAGCACTCGACGTCGAGCCAGTCATCAGGACGGCGTTGTTCTCGCTGATGAAGCGCTGCTCCGCCTGGACCGCGGTGTTCGGCTTGGCCGCCGAGTCGGCGATGCCGATCTTCACCGTCTTGCCGAGCACGCCCTTGGTCGTCTTGGGCGAGATCTTCCTCATCAGCTCATTTCCCGAATTGATGTGCTCGACGGCGAGTTGCCAGCCCTTGAGCTCGTCTTCGCCCTGCACCGCATAGGCGCCGGTACGCGGCACCGCGATGCCGATGAATACCGAGTCGCCGGAGGAGCCGGCCGGATAGGTGCCGATGGCCGGATGATCGGCGGCGAACAAGGGCGCGGAGAACGTCGATAGCAAGCCGCCGCCGGCCAGGCCGACCCCGGCCTGCACCACTGCCCGCCGCGATACGCCGTTCGAGACGCCGTCAAATCCATTCTTTCGTGACATGTCCAAATTCTCCATGTAGGTGGTTTCGAGTCGCTCCTAGATTTTCGGTCGGCGTGAGTCACCGATCGGGCCGGATCGCGGCGCGACATTCGACTTGAAGTTACATCGCCACGCGATATAGCGTCAACGGTGGAAACGCGAGCACGGCCCTCGCCCCGGTGCCCTGGCGCCGCGTCCGCAAAGGGGACATCGAGTGCAGGACGAGGAGTTCCGAAGGCTGGCTGCCTTCCGGGTGCTGCGGCAGTGCCAGAGCGAGCAGGCCGAGCATGCGCTGGGCCGGACATCGCTCCAATATCAGACACTGCTCGCCATCAAGGCGCACGACGGGCCCGAGCCGCTTACCGTCACGGCGCTGGCGCAGGTGCTGATCATCAAGCACAACAGCGCGGTCGGTCCGGTCGACCGGATCGAGCAGCTCGGCCTGATCGCGCGCGACCATCTCGAGAGCGACCGGCGCAGCGTCGTCGTCGAGTTGACGACGCGCTGCAAGCGCATCGTCGACCGACTGGCGACAGAGCATCGGCGGGAATTGCAGCGGTGGCCGCCGAGCTCGGCCGGCGCGTTCACCAGTTCGGCCAGGCGAGTGCCGCGCGGCACTGAAAAGGATCCGGCCTTTACCTCGTCGCGAGGCGGGCCGCGACGTCGGCGTGGAACCAGCCGAGCGGCTGCTCCGCCCGGCCGGCGGTGAGGACGCGGTTGGCGCCGCTCGCCAGGCCCTTCTGGATGCCGACTGCGCAGGCGATGTCTTCCTTCTGGAACACGCCTTCTTCGATCAGCCGAAATGTCTTTTCCCAATGCGGCGCCCAGCCGGGCGTGGCCCGGTCCGCCGGAACCAGCATCCGGTGCGTCCAGCGCAAGGTGCCTGCGGACACCGGGTAGAGCGTCACGAGGCTCAGGTAGTCGGGATGGAAGATGGCGATCGTGTTCGGAAAGATCACGTGGCTGGGCGTTACCAGCTCGCACAGGCCGGGCATGCCGTCGGGCAGCGCCGCGCCGACGGCTTCGTGCTCTTTGGCCCACGCTTCGCCGGCACGGCGCGCGACCAGCGACTGGACGTGCGGGCCGAAGCGAACCGTCGCAGTGTTGCCGTCGGCGAAGAACGGATAGATCGTGTCCTTGTGCAGGACGCGGATGTGATACGCCTCGAGAAACGCGTCGACGATCAGTTTCCAGTTCGCCGGGTACTCGGCCGAGACGCTGCGAAAGTGCGAAAGACCTTCGATGGCGAAGAACGGCAGCTGCGCGTCGAGGCCGCCGAGATGCGCGGCCACGTCGATCGAGGCGCCCGGCGTCGGCGCGACCCAGAGCAGGCCGTGCCGCTCCTCGCACGGCAGGGGCACCAGGCTTTCGGCCGCGGCACCGCAATCGCGGTCGAAGGCCTCGGCATGCAGGCGATGGCGCAGCGCGCCGTCGAGCTTGTAGGTCCAGCCGTGATACGGGCAGACGACGCCGCCGCGCGACTCGGCTGCGCCGGTGTTCTCCACGAGCCGCATGCCGCGATGCCGGCAGACGTTGAGGAAGGAGCGAAAGTGGCCTTCGGCGTCGCGCGTGAGCAGCATCGGCACGCCGTACTCGTCGTTCGCGAGCACTTGGCCCGGCTTCAATTCGCTGGCGTGCCCGGCGATCAGCGGCAGCGGCCGGAACAGGCACTCGATCTCGGCGTCGCGCACGGCCGGGCTGGCGTAGTTCTCGACCGGGATGCGGGCCACCTCGGCGCTCGTCTCCTGCCATTCGAGGCGGCCCGACATCACCTGGCTGCGAACGCGCTCGAGTTGCGAAGCGAGGGCAGGTGTCAGGCTCATGTCGTGGGTCCGAAAGCCGTCATTCTGCGCGTGCGAAGAGGGTGCGAGCACTGCGGCGCACAATCGTCCGCTCCTTCATTTTCTTCGCGACAGGGGCGGCATGAACAGCGCAAGATTCGCAGGCAAGGTCGCACTGGTCACCGGCGGAAACAGCGGCATCGGCCTGGCCGTCGCCAAGGGCCTGGTGTCCGAAGGCGGGCGCGTCGTGATCGTCGGACGCAACGCCGAGACGGTGGCTTCGGCGGCGTCCGGTCTCGGTTCGGCGGCGCACGGCGTCGTCGCCGACACGGGCCGGCTCGACGGCATCGACCGGGCCATCGCTGCCACGCGCGAGTTCGGCGGCGGCCGCCTCGACATCGTCTTCGCCAACGCCGGCATCGCCACCTACGGCCTCATCGACACGATCAGCGAAGCGAAGTGGGACGAGCTGATGGGCGTGAACCTGAAAGGCCTCTACTTCACGCTGCAGAAGTCGCTGCCGATGATGGACAAGGGCAGCGCGATCGTGCTCAACGCCTCGGTGGCAGCAGGCAAGGGCGATCCCGGCGGCTCGATCTACGCCGCGAGCAAGGCCGGCGTGCGCTCGCTCGGCCGCAGCCTGGCCGCCGAGCTGGTGGGGCGCGGCATCCGCGTCAACGTCGTGAGCCCGGGCCCGATCGAGACGCCGATCTTCACGCGCACCGGCATGAGCGCCGAAGCCACCGCGAACCTGAAGAGCGCGTGGACCGAGCGCAATCCGATGAAGCGATTCGGCACGCCCGATGAAGTAGCCGCCACGGTGCTCTTTCTGGCTTCCGATGCAGCGTCGTACATCACCGGCGTCGACCTGCTCGTCGACGGCGGGCGCGGCAGCTTCTGAGCGAAGCGCTCAAGCCGCGTCGCGAGCCGTCTTGCGCGACAGCGGCACGAGCTGCGTCTGGGTCGAGACCTGCAACAGCTGCGCGACCACCGCCGCGGCGATGACCTCGGGCGCCTTGTCCTCGATGCCGGGCACGCCGATCGGGCAGGTCATGCGCTCGATCGCCGCCCCCGGGATGCCGCGCGCTTCGAAGCGATGGATGAATTTCGCGCGCTTGGTCTGCGATCCGATGAGGCCGAGAAACGCGAAGTCGCCGCGTCGCAGGATCGCCTCGGTGATGCGCTGATCGAGCGCGTGCTCGTGCGTCAGCACGAGGTAGAGCGCGCCCGGCGGCGCCTGCTGCACTTCTTTCTCGATGATGTCGCCGCAGATGCGCTGGATGTGCGCAGGCCAGGGCGAGCCGAGGTTGGTGGCGGCTGGAAACTCTTCGTCGCGTTCATCGAACCAGTCGACGCGGCAGTCGAGTGTGGCGAGCAGGGTGGCGATGGCGCGCCCGACGTGGCCGGCGCCATGCAGCTGCAGATGAAACAGCGGCGCGCTCGTCGGCCAAGCCGCGAGTGTGGTGGTATCGAGCGGGGCGAGCGCAATCGTCACGGCACCGCCGCAACACTGGCCGAGTGCGGGGCCGAGCGCGTAGCGTTCCTCGTGTCGCCGCGAATCGCCGCGGCTCAGCATCGCGCGCGCCGCGGCGATCGCCTTCAGCTCGAGATGCCCGCCGCCGATCGTGCCGATCGCCGCGTCGGCGCTGACCAGCATGCGTGTGCCGATGCCACGCGGCACGGAGCCGCGCGCCGCAACAACCTCGACCACGACGGCTTGGCGGCCGCCGGTCAGCCATGCCACCGCACGCTCGCGCAGCTTCGATGCGATCATGCCGCCGCTCCCACCGATTGCACCGCGGTGATCGCGCGAAGAATCGCTTCGCTCGTCGCCGGCGCCGAGAGCGGCGGGTCGGCGCGGTGGCCGCCCGCTGCCGAGACGGCATCGCGAATCGCGAAGAACACCGAGAACGGCAGCAAGAGCGGCGGCTCGCCGGTCGCCTTGCTGCGGTGGATGGTGTCGTGGATGTTGTCGCCCTCGGCCTGGCCGTCCTTCCACAGACGCACGTCGAAGATCGGCGGGCAGTCGTTGGCGGTCGGAATCTTGTAGGTGCTCGGTGCGTGCGTGAGCAGCAGCCCCGCTCTCGCCGAGCCGTCGTTCGGATGCCAGACCAACTCTTCCATCGTCAGCCAGCCCATGCCCTGGATGAAGCCGCCTTCGATCTGGCCGATGTCGATCGCCGGGTTGAGCGAGCGGCCGGCATCGTGCAGCACATGCGCGGCCAGCAGCTTCCATTCACCGGTCAAGGTGTCGACGACCACCTCGCTCACCGCCGCGCCGTAGGCGAAATAGAAGAACGGCCGGCCCTGCATGGTGTCCTTGTCCCAGGACAGTCCGGGCGTCGCATAGAAGCCGTCGGACCAAAGCTGCACGCGCGCGAAATAGGCTTCGACGACCAGCTCGCGAAAGGTCGTCGTCCGGGCCGTGCCGATCTGTACCGAGCCATTGGCGAAGCGCACGGCATTCGCGTCTGTCCTGTAGCGCTCGGCCGCGAAGGCGACGAGCCGCGCCTTGATCCGGCGCGCCGCATCCTGCGCCGCCTTGCCGTTCAGATCGCTGCCGGTCGAGGCCGCGGTGGCCGACGTGTTGGCCACTTTCTGCGTGTCGGTGGCGGTGACGCGCACGGCGTCGAAGTCGATGCCGAGCTCGTGGGCGACGACCTGGGCCACCTTGGTGTTGAGGCCCTGGCCCATCTCGGTGCCGCCGTGGTTGACGAGCACCGAGCCGTCGCCATAGACGTGAACGAGGGCCCCCGCCTGGTTGAGGTGGACGAGGTTGAACGAGATGCCGAACTTCACCGGCGTCAGGGCCAGGCCGCGCTTCAGGACTTGGCTCGTCTCGTTGAAGGCATGGATCGCCTGGCGACGGGCGCGATAGTCGCTGCTCGCCTCGAGCTCGTCGACGAGCGGATGGATGATGTTGTCGTCGACGCGCTGGCCGTACGGCGTGACGTTCCTCTCCGCCTTGCCGTAGAAATTGAGGCGGCGCACGTCGAGCGGATCCTTGCCGAGCTTTCTGGCGATCGTGTCGACGATATTTTCGATCGCGATCGCGCCCTGCGGCCCTCCGAAGCCGCGAAAGGCGGTGTTGCTCTGGGTGTTGGTGCGGCCCGAGTAGCCGTGGATGACGACGTCGGGCAGCCAGTAGGCGTTGTCGAAGTGGCAGATGGCGCGCGTCATCACCGGCCCGGAAAGGTCGGCCGAGAAGCCGGCCCGCGAGACCATCGTCAGCTCGGCGCCGAGGACGCGGCCGTCGTCGTCGTAGCCCACCTCGTAGTCGTAGTGGAAGCAGTGGCGGCGGCCGGTGATCATGAAGTCGTCGTCGCGGTCGAGGCGCAGCTTGACCGGTACCTTCAGTCGCCTGGCGGCAATCGCGGCGACGCAGGCGAACAACGCCGACTGCGATTCCTTGCCGCCGAAGCCGCCGCCCATGCGCCGGCACTCGACCTGAACGTGATGCGAGTGCAGGCCCAGGCAGTGCGCCACCAGGTGCTGCATCTCGCTCGGATGCTGGGTCGAGCAGTGGACAAGCATGCCGTCGTTCTCGCGCGGGATCGCGTACGAGATCTGGCCTTCGAGATAGAACTGCTCCTGGCCACCGACCTCGAGCGTGTCGACGAGGCGGTGCGGCGCCGCATCGATGGCGGCGCGGGCGGCACCGCGCTCGAGGTGCATCGGAGGCAGCACGTAGCTCTGCGCGGCGTGCGCTTCGACCGGCGTCAGCAGCGCCGGCAGCGGCTCGATGCCGAGCGCCGCCTTGGCACCGGCTGCGGCGAGCCGCGCCGCATTGCGCGTCGTCGCGATCACCGCGAAGACCGGCTGGCCGACGTAGTGCACCGTACTGTCGGCAAGGATCGGGTCGTCGTGCATGACCGGGCCGCAATCGTTCGGGCCCGGAATGTCGCTCGCGGTCAGCACCGCGACGACGCCGGGCATCGCCCGAATGCGCGCCGCATCAAAGGCGACGATCCGGCCGTGTGCCACCGGCGACAGGCCGAGCGCCGCGTGCAGGGTGCCGGCGAGCTCGGGCAGGTCGTCGATGTACGGCGCGCTGCCGGCGACGTGCAGATGCGCCGATTCGTGCGGCCGCGAGACGCCGACGCGTGCTCCCGCTTCCACGGCGACGGCGTCGGCTGCCGGCGATTGCAGCAAGGCCGGCTCGAGAGCCTGGTTCATTCCGCGGCCCGCGACCGAACGTGCAGCGGCGCGACGTGCGGCATCGCGCTCCAGACGCTGGTCTCGCCCTCGCTCATAGGTGAATCGCGGCGCGTCTCGAGCCAAAAGCGGCGCAGCAGGTTCTTCGCCACCCGCAGACGATAGCCGGCGCTGGCCCGCATGTCGGTGAGCGGCGCGAAATCGTCGTCGAGCGCCGCTTGTGCGGCGATGACGGCGGCCTCGTTCCACGACCTGCCGACGATCGCCGCCTCTGCCGCAGCGGCGCGCTGCACCGTTGCCGCCATGCCACCGAAAGCGAAGCGGGCGATGCGAACGACACCCGCCTCGTCGAGCTCGACGGCCAGGCCGGCGCAGAGAGCGGAAATGTCGCAATCGAATCGCTTGGAGATCTTGTACGCGCGCACGGCGGCGCGCAGCTCCAGCGGCACCTCGATCGCCTGCACGAATTCG
>JBDTIO010000401.1:0-4183 GCA_039936375.1 Caldimonas sp.
TCGCTGACGTGCGCCTGCTTTTTCGCCATGGCGAACATTGTGAGCGACCGCGACAGGCGTTCGCCCTTGCGGCACTATTCGAGTCCGAAGCGCGTCTGTCGTCCCCAACTGCGTTGACCGGTGAGAAACGAGACCCAGCCGAGCGCGGCGCCCGTGTGGCGCAACAGTTGGAAGGTGAATGGCTCGACGATCGCCGCGAGCAACGCCCAGCCGAAGCTGGCCCGGCGCGCGTCGTCGACCCAACGCCGGTACAAGTGCACCGACCAGAGATGAAAGGCCAGGTCGACAGCGATCTTGGCGCCGATCAGGGCGGCGACCGGGCCGACGATGTCGAGCCGTCGCGTGACCGCATAGAAGACGAGCAGCCCGAACGCGGTGAGGCCGTACAGCGGCTGCAAGGTGTCGATCGCCTTGACCGGCAGCATCAGGATGCCGAGGTAGCCATAGCGCGCATCGCCGACCATCGCCCGATACCAGTACTGCGTCTGCAGGAACCCGCCGAACCAGCGCCGGCGCTGGCGCAGGAAGGCGCCGACGCTGCCCGGCGCCTCGGTGCGCGCCTGGGCGCTGCCGAGAACGCGAAAGCGCCAGTCGAGCCCGTGGCCGACGGCATGGCGGCGCATGCGATGAATGAGCTCGTAGTCCTCGACCAGACAGGCCGGATCGAAGCCGCCGACGGCGACCAGCGCGCTGCGCCGAAAGCCGGCGAAGGCGCCCGAGATGAGCAGCAATCCATCGACCTGCATCCACGCATAGCGCGACAGGAAGTTGCGAATGTATTCGTAAGTCTGGAACCACTCGAGGCAGCGGCCCGCCAGCGTCAGCTTGCAGAGCGGCGTGATGACGCCGGTGACGGCGGCCAGCGCGCCTTCGGCCTCGAAGGCGCGCCGGACGACGGCGATCGCCCGGGCATCGAGCAAGGTATCGGCGTCGACCGTCAGGAGAATGTCGCAGTTGCTCTTGACGATGGCGGAGTTCAGCGCGCGCGCCTTGCCGCCATGCGGCAAACGCAACCACGCGAGCGGCGGATGCGTCGCGCTCGGCGCGCTCAGCTCGCCGACGTGCGGCGCGACCAGCCCGTATCGCTCGGCAAGAAACGCCGCCGTGCCGTCGTTCGAGCCGTCGTCGGCGATGACGATCGCGTCCGGCGGGTCACTCTGTTCGAGCAGCGCCGCGATCGTCGCCGGCAGCACCTTCGCTTCGTTGTGCGCAGCGACGACGAGGCCGACGCTGCATCGCTCGGCACCGATGACGGGCGGCGGCGGCCGCAGCAGCCGCCACGTGTGCCAGCCGACGAAGCCTTGCAGCAGCGTGTCGTAGGCGATGTAGGCGATGCCTACCGACCAGGCCAGCACACCGCCTTGCACGAACGCCAGCAAGAACAGCGCGATCCAGGCGACGAAAACCGCGGCGTGGATCGCAACGCTGCGCCAGGGCGTGCGCGGAGGCGAGAGACGGGACGACGCGAGCGCGCGGGCCGGCGTGAGAGAGTCGGTCAAGAAGAGGTCCGTAGCGGACAGGCGGATCGCGAGACTACGCAGGAAATGCACCACCCGACGCCGTGAGGCCTTTGCCATCGCACAAAGCCCTTCATGGTGTGAAATACCCGCTCATGCCGATCTCCCGATACACGCGCGTCGCCGTCGTCCTGCACTGGACGATCGCCGCGCTGATCATCCTCAACGTCTGCCTGGCGCTCTCGGCCGACTACCTGCCCGACGACTGGGTCCGGCCGGTCATCGACACGCACAAGTCGACGGGCATCACGGTGCTCGGCCTCGTACTGCTGCGCATCGTCTGGCGCGTCGCGCACCGGCCGCCGCCCTTGCCCGAAGGCTATGCGCGCTGGGAGCGGATCGCGGCCCGGATCGCGCACGGCACCCTCTACGCGCTGATGCTGCTGCTGCCGATCTCGGGCTGGATGCACGATTCAGCGTGGAAAGACGCTGCCACGCACCCGATGACGCTCTTCGGTCTCGTGCCTTGGCCCCGCATCGGCCTGATCGAGCACGTCGATCCGGTGGCGAAGGAGCATCTGCACGACCTCTTCGGCAACATCCACAGCGCCTTCGGCTACGTGCTCTACGGCTTGCTGGCACTGCATATCGGCGGTGCGCTCAAGCACCAGTGGGTCGACCACGAGCCCGAGTTGCAGCGGATGTCGCTGTAACGCCGGAGGCCAGCCGCGCTCAAGCCTGCGAGCGCGCGTAGATCAGCATCCGCCCCTTGTAGGCCGCCGCATTCGCGCTGGCGGCGATGGCGATCGGCTCCTCGCGCTTGACGAAACCCAGAGCCGCCATCTGCCGGTTGAATGCCGGCCGGTTGCCGCGATCGGGGTCGATGATCCATACCTCGGCCGCAGGCTGCGCGTGGCGGCCGATGAAGCCGGTGAGGGTGGAGTTGTCGTCTCGCTCGTAGAGAAGATCGCTGCCGATGATGAGATCGAAGCGGCCGCGTACGACGCGCCCGCCCAACGTGCGCTCGCGCCGATGCGGCTCGACGGCGGCCCAGTCGCCGTGCCGATAGGCCATCGGCGCCAGGCCGTTCAGGCGCAGGTTCTTGCGCAGGAAGCTCGCCGCGAGCGGGTGGCAGTCGCTGGCCGTCACGTCGGCACCGCGGCGATGGCCGACCAGGCTCGCGAGCGCCAGGCCGCAGCCGACTTCGAGAATGCGCTCGCCCGCGCGCACCGGCCGTGCGGCCAGCCGCGCCGCGAGATGCGCGCCCGAAGGCCAGAGCAGACCGAACAAGGGCCAGGTCGCCGACGAGATGCCGCGCCGGTCGGCGTTTCCGAAGGGATCGGCGAACTGCTGCCGATCGAGCAGCGAGCGGATGGTCAGGTCGGCGACACCCGTGACGGCGATGCGCTCCTGCTTGGTCAGGTAGCCGGGCAACGCTGTCTTGCCGCGCGAGCGACGACGCCGGAGGGATTCATCGTTCGAGCTTACGCGCTCCGCGTGATCGGCACTTCGCCCAGCACGGTGCAGCGGCGCACGACCCGACCTTCATTGAACTCGTCGTACGCGGTGGCACGGTGCATCAGGCAGCGGTTGTCCCAGGCGATCAGCTCGTGCGGCCTCCAGCGGTGCTCGTAGCTCAGGTCGGCATGCACTGCCATCGCGTTCAGCTCGTCGATCAGCGCCCGGCCTTCGTCGTAAGGCATGCTGACGATGTACTCGGCGTGATCGCCGAGAAAGAGGCAGGTGCGGCCGGTCTCGCCATGAGCGCGAACCACCGGATGCTCGACCGGCGGCGCGTCGCGGCGCTGCGCTTCGGTCATGAGATCGATGCCGTGGCGCCGCGTGCGCGAGAAGTCGAGGTTGTGCACCGCGCGCAGGCCGGTGATGCGCGCCTTCCATGCCGGTGACAGACGCTCGTACGCGCCGTACATGTCGCAAAAGTGCGTCTCGCCGCCAGTCGCAGGCACGACCTCACCGTAGATGATCGTCGCCTGGCCGGTGACGCGACGCCACGACCCGTCGGTATGCCACGCGAGCGTGCCCTTGTCGGGATGACGGCCGTTCGGCTTTCCGCTCTCGTCGAGATTCGATAGCCGATAGAGCTCGGGAAAGCCGTCGGCGTGGTACATCGACATCACGTGCACCTGCACCTCGCCGAACTGGCGCGCGAAGGCGACTTGCGCAGCGGGCGGCAGATCCTGCGGCGGAAACAGCAGCACCTGATGACGCAAGAACGCGGCGTAGAGCTCGCGAAAGACTTCGGGCGAAATGCCGGCCGCGAGGTCGAGCCCGGAAATCTCGGCGCCGAGATTCGGCGTCAATGGGCGCACCTGAAACGATGCGGTATTCGGTTCGGGTTCGGCCATCGCACTCACCTCAGGGCGGGCAGATGTAGCCCGGGCCGCCCGGCGCCTTGAAGCAGCCGACCGATTCCGGAAACAGCGTTTTCGGCAGCCACAGCACCACGTCGGGAAGCAGCACCGTGACGGCGATGGTGGCCAGGAAGACGACGTAGAGCGGCAGCGAGCGGACGAGCGCCCGCCCGAAGCCGACGCCGACGTACTTCGATGCAACCAGCAGCGACAGCCCGTACGGCGGCGTGATCAGGCCAAACACCAGCGTCGTGATTATGACCACGCCCATGTGCAGCGGGTGGATGTGGCCCAGGTCGGTGAGCTTGATGATGATCGGCATGAAGATAATGATGGCCGGGATCGCATCGATGA
>JBDTIO010000402.1:0-3562 GCA_039936375.1 Caldimonas sp.
AACTCGCCGTGGCCGTCGTGCATCGTGATCTCGAGGGTCTGCGCGCCGAAGTGGAATTCGAGCGAACGATCGACGCCAACGAGTGGATTGCGGCTCCGGGTCGAGGCCTGGACTCGGAGCTGAGCCGAGCAAAGGAGCGAGCATCATGACAGTGAAATTCAAAGTGGGCGACCACGTGACCTGGAACTCGGAAGCAGGACACGTCAGCGGCAAGATCATCAAGGTGCATACGAAAAATGCCGACTACAAGGGTTACACGCATCACGCGACCGCGGACGAACCACAGTACGAGATCAAGAGCGACAAGAGCGACCATATCGCGATGCACAAAGGCGGGGCGCTGAAGAAGACGAGCGGTTGACACCCGCTGCAACGGTAAACCAAACTCTTTGAAAGGAATGCGAATGCGTAGCCCTGCAAGTATCGGTAAGCATCCGATCCACCCCATGCTGGTGGTGTTTCCAATCGGCCTGTGGATCTTTTCTCTGGTTTGCGACCTGATCAGTTTGACCGTCGCGATGCCGGATGTCTGGCATACCGTAGCGTTCTACAGCATGGTGGGTGGCCTGATCGGGGCGCTTGCCGCGGCGGTTCCTGGGCTGATCGATCTGCTTTACTACAAGGGTGGTGCACCGCCAGTCAAGAACATCGCCCTGACCCACATGTCGATCAATCTCACGGTCGTCGTGCTGTACGCGGTGAATATCTGGCTGCGCATCGGCCGCGAGGGGAGCATGAACGTTCCCATCGTTCTTTCCGTCATCGGCGTGTGTGCGATCGCCGTGTCAGGCTGGCTCGGCGGGCAAATGGTGCACGTCTATGGCGTCGGCGTCGAGGGTCGTGAATGACGCTGCTGCTGCACCGAATCGTCCACGGCATACGTACGCCGGTGGGTGACTACGTGATCGCCTATTCGCTACTGGACAAGCATTAATGAGGCAACAACCTTGAGGACCGCAATGGCTACCGAAAAAGCACCATCGTTCAAGACGATTCCGGCCGGCACCTCCGTTACCTGGCACTACCGCAGCGCCATCGGTCACGGCACGGTCACCGGTGTCCACAAGCTCGGCACGACGGCCGACGACACGATGTACTCGGTCACCCAACATGACCATCATCCTGGCGAACCGGCTGTCGTATTCCATTCCGGTAAGGCACTGACCCGCACGGGGAAGTGAAATGTGGCAATTTCCGCGAAGCTCCAGCTTGCGATCCATGAGCGGCGGTTCGCGGAGTGCGTCGGGATCCCATCCTGAGGCACCAGCTCCCGCGTTTCGCGTCGCGCTCCCAATCGCCACTGCGTTCGTACGGTAGCGTTCAACAGCATGGTCGGCAGCCTGCATACACATCAATTGATCGACACGGCCAAAGCGCTCATGGCCGACGACAAAGGCGTCCTCGCGATGGACGAAAGCACGGCCACGTGCAACAGGCGCTTTGCCGAAGCGGGCGTCGCGCAGACCCAAGAGACCCGGCGCACCTATCGCGACGTGATTGTCACGACCCCCGGTCTCAGTGAGTGCATCAGCGGCGCCATCCTCTACGACGAGACGATCCACCAGCGCACGGACCTAGGCCTTTCCTTCGCCCAGGCACTCACGCAGGTGGGGATCATTCCGGGCATCAAGGTCGACATGGGTGCGAAGACGCTCGCCGGCCACCCCGGTGAGCTTGTCACCGAAGGCTTGGATGGCCTCCGCGAACGCCTGACCAACTATGCAGCGATGGGTGCCCGTTTCGCCAAATGGCGCGCCGTCATCACGATCGACGACAACCTGCCTAGCCGTGCCTGCATCGAAGCCAACGCCCATGCACTGGCCCGGTATGCATCGCTGTGCCAGGAGGCCGGCCTCGTGTCTATCGTCGAGCCCGAAGTGCTCATGGATGGCAACCATACGTTGGCGCGGTGCGGCGCGGTCACCGAAGACGTCCTGCACCAGACGTTCGATCAACTGCGCACGCAGCGGGTAGTGCTCGAGGGCATGATCCTCAAGCCGAACATGGTTTTACCCGGGGTAGCGTGCACGCACCAGAGTTCGGTCGAAGAAGTGGCTGATGCGACGATCAATTGCCTCCTGCGCGTTGCGCCGGCTGCGGTTCCGGGCATCGCCTTCCTGTCGGGTGGCCAGAGTGCCGAGTTGGCGTCGGCTCGCTTGAACGCCATGAACGTACGGTTCAAGTCGCGCCTGCCCTGGGCACTTGGCTTCTCGTTCGCGCGCGCCATTCAACAGCCGGCCCTCGAGCTCTGGCGCGGCCTCACCGCCAACGTGCCGGCCGCGCAGCGGGCGCTCTTGCACCGTGCCGACTGCAACCGTGCCGCTCGCCGTGGTGAATACGACGCCGCTGCGGATATGCCGAACAGAGTTTGAAGCCGGTTCAAGGAGCACCCATGTCAGACGCGCTCGACCAGCAATGCGTCAACACCCTGCGTTTCCTTTCGATCGACGCGGTGCAAAAGGCTGCGAGCGGCCACCCTGGCTTGCCGATGGGCGCGGCGCCGATGGCCTACGTGCTGTGGACCCGGTTCTTGAAACACAGCCCGAGCAATCCCGATTGGTTCGACCGCGATCGCTTTGTGCTGTCGGCCGGCCACGGCTCGATGCTGCTCTACAGCTTGCTGTACGTCTGCGGCTATGGGTTGCCACTCGAACAGATCGAGCAGTTCCGGCAATGGGGCAGTGCCGCGCCCGGGCACCCCGAGCGTGGCCACACGCCCGGCGTCGAGGTGACGACCGGGCCGCTCGGCCAGGGCTTCGGCAACGCCGTGGGCATGGCCATGGCCGAGGCAAACCTGGCGGCACGCTACAACCGCAACGACTTCAGGGTCGTCGATCACACCACCTACGCGATCGTCAGCGATGGCGATCTGATGGAAGGCGTCGCATCGGAGGCCGCGTCGCTCGCCGGCCATCTGCGGCTCGGCAAGCTGATCTGCCTGTATGACGACAACAGCGTCACCTTGTCGGCCGGCACCGACATCGCATTCACAGAAGACCGGGCGCTGCGCTTCGCGGCCTATGGTTGGCATACCGAGACGGTCGAAGACGGCAACGACCTGGCGGCGATCGCGCGCGCCCTCGACGCTGCGCGCAGCAACACGACGCAGCCTTCGCTGATCCTGGTGCGCACGCACCTGGGCTACGGCAGCCCGAACAAGCAAGACAGCTATGAGGCGCACGGTTCTCCGCTCGGCGCCGACGAGGTGCTCCTGACCAAGAAAAATCTCGGCTGGCCGGCCGAGCCGACCTTCTTTGTTCCAAAAGCCGCACTGGCGCATTTTCGCGAGGCCATCGAGCGTGGCAAGCAGTTCGAGACGGAGTGGCGCACCCGCTTCGCGGATTACTCGGCAGCGTTCCCCGAAGTCGCGCGCGAACTGCAGCAACTGATCGACGCCAAACTGCCCGACGGCTGGGATGCGGATATTCCGGTCTTCCCGGCCGATGCCAAGGGGATGGCAACGCGCGTCGCCTCGGGCGAAGTGATGAACGTGATCGCACCCCATCTGCCCGCCTTGATCGGCGGGTCGGCCGATCTGGACCCATCGACCCACACCGCATTG
>JBDTIO010000403.1:0-4596 GCA_039936375.1 Caldimonas sp.
GCAGGCAGGCCTGGGTCGTGAGGAATGCACCATCCAGATGGATGGCGAGGATCTTCTTCCAGTCGGTGAAGGGAAAGTCTTCGAGCGGATGGACGATCTGGATGCCGGCGTTGCTGACCAGGATGTCGACGCCGCCCCAGGCCTTCACGACGGCGGCGACCGCGGCATGGACCTGGCCCTCGTCGGTGACGTCGGCGGCGACAGCCATCGCCGTGGCCCCGCTCGCGCTGAGCTCATCGGCGACGGCTTGCGCCGCGGCCATGTTCATGTCGGCGATGGCGACCTTCGCGCCTTCGCGCGCGTAGGTGGCGGCGATTTCCTTGCCGATGCCGCTGGCGGCGCCGGTGACGATCGCGATCTTGTCGGTCAGCTTGCTGCTCATGTCTTCAGGGTCCTGGAAGTAGTCGTCGGGGTTACGGTCTTGTCGGCGCCGTCGCTCTTCGACGCGAAGTCGAACACGTGCACGCCGTGCGCTGGCAGCTCGCGGCGCCCCCAGCGCGGGTCCTCGAGCGTGGCCTGGGTGTCGGCCATGCCGGCGGCCCAGTGCTCGAGCATCGAGGCGCGCGAGAACTCGTAGTCCTTCGACTGGCTCTCGTAGTGCTTGCTGCGATAGATCAGATGCACGACCGAGACGGCGGCTTCGGCAGGCAAGGCGGCCAGCGCCTTGGCGTCGGGGTCGTCGCGCAAGTTCGGTGGCAACTTGGCGACCAGACGCTTGGCCGCCTGCAGCGTCGCCTGACGCCGCAGTTCGAAACTGGTGTTCAGTCGGGTGCGGCTGGAGTAGCGGATGTCTTTCTCGCGTTCGCTCGCTTCGCCGAGAGTGGTCGGCATCTCGCCGCGGGCCGCGAACAGATCGACCTGGAAGACGAGGCGCGAGCGCCGCCCCGGCTGATCGAGCACGTATTGCAGCGGCGTGTTCGAGACCAGGCCGCCATCCCAGTAGAACTGGCCGTCGATCTCGATCGGCGGAAAGCCTGGCGGCAACGCGCCGCTCGCCATGATGTGCCGCACATCGATGCGCCGCTCGGTGCTGTCGAAGTAGATGAAGTTGCCGTCCTCGACGTTGACGGCGCCGACCGAGAAGCGCACGGCGCCCGAATTGAGCAAGTCGAAATCGACCAGACGATCGAGCGTCTGGCGCAGCGGCTTGGTGTCGTAGTAGCTGATCGCCGCTAGTGTGCCGGGCGGCTGGAAAGGCGCTGCTGGAATCCGCGGCGAGAAGAAGCCGGCGACGCCGAACAGCATCGCGATGGTCGCGTTCGTCTCGTTGACGGCGTCGCGGGCGGCTCCCAGATCGTGCAGATCGGCTGGCAGCGGCGGCGACGCGAACGGGAACGACGAGACCCGTTCCCAGAACTCGCGCAGGCGCTCGACCCGACGTGCCGGCGGGTTGCCGGCGATCAACGCGGCGTTGATCGCGCCGATCGAGATGCCGGCGATCCAGTTCGGCGTGTGGCGCATCGCCGCAAGCGTTTCGAACACGCCGGCTTGATAGGCGCCGAGCGCGCCGCCGCCTTGCAGCACGAGGATGCATTCCTCGTGCGATGTCTCGCCGCCGTTGCCGCGCCCGGCCGCGCCCGGCTTGCGCCGCGGCGCCGCGGCGGTGCTCAATGGCGCCAGCTGTCTTCGGTGCGATCGAGCCGGCGCAGCAGGCCGGGCCAGACCAGCGCACCGGCACCACCGCCGCGCGTCGCCAGCCGTACCTGCTCGGCGGCGCCGCGAACGATGTCCGGATGCACTTCGATCAGATCACCGCCAGCGAGCGTCCCTGCGGCTTGGGCGCGCAGCTGGACGGCGCAGGTCGCCTCGAAGAAATACATCGAGGTGAATGCGTCGGCGACGGTCCTTCCGACGGTCAGCAGGCCGTGGTTGCGCAGCATCAGGAACGTCTTGTCGCCCAGGTCGGCGACGAGGCGCGGCTTTTCCTCGTCGCGCAGCGCGATGCCTTCATAGTCGTGATACGCCAGGCTCGACAGGATGCCGATCGAGAACTGCGAGAGCGGCAGCACGCCGAGCTTCTGCGCCGACACAGCGACGCCGTTGAGTGTGTGCGTGTGCATGACGCACTGGATGTCGTGGCGCGCCGCATGGACAGCGCTGTGGATGACGAAGCCGGCCGGGTTGATCGGGAAGGGCGTCTCCTGCAGCACCTTGCCGTCGATGTCGATCTTGATCAGGCTCGAGGCGGTGATCTCGTCGAACATCAGCCCGTAGGGGTTGATGAGGTAGTGCTCGGTGCCGGGAATCTTCGCCGTGATGTGGGTGAAGACGAGATCGTCCCAGCGAAACATCGCGACCAGACGGTAGGCGGCGGCGAGGTCGAGGCGGGTCTGCCATTCATCGGCAGACACGCGGTCTTCGAGGCTGGTGATCATGCGCGAGAGTTCGGTCGGTGCGTTCATCGCGAGGCTCCATGGCGGACGGATGCGAAAGTATCGCCGAGGTGAGCTTTCGAGGTTGCCGTCGCGACCTCGAAAGCTTCTTCTTCGCTGCCCACTTCGCCGGTGACTCGCGCGGCCGCCAGCGCGCGGTTCGTATGATGGGGTTCGACATGTTCTTGCGGGAGCTCGAATGAAAAACCGATGGGCGACGCTGTTCTTGCTGGCTGCGTGCGTGGCGATTCCGGCGCGGGCCGACATCACCATCGTCGTCATTCGTCACGGTGAAAAGCCGGAGCGGGGCTTGGGCCAGCTGAATTGCCAGGGCCTCAACCGGGCGCTGGCATTGCCCGACGTGCTGGTCGCGAAATTCGGCAAACCCGACGCGCTGTTCGCGCCCGATCCCGGCGTGACGGCCGACGACCTCGGCCAGCCGTACAACTACATCCGGCCACTCGCCACGATCGAACCGACGGCGATCCGCCTCGGCCGGCCGGTCAATACGCGATGGGGCCTGGCAAATCTCGCGCCCCTCGAAGACGAGTTGCTGAGCCCGGCACATGCCGGGCAACTGCTCGTCGTCGCCTGGGAGCACAGTCTTGCCGTACAACTGGCGCGAGACATCCTGTCGCGACGCGGCGCTGACCCGGCCTCGGTGCCGGACTGGCCGCGTGACGACTTCGACAGCATCTACGTACTGAGCATTCCGGTCAGCGGCAAGGCCGCCTTTCGACTCGACCACGAAGGCCTGGATGGCCAGAGCATGTCGTGCCCGGGCCAGAAGTGATGCGGCCACAATTCAGGCGCCGGCACCCTTGACGGCGGCTGGTTGGACCGACCCGCTCGCGGCCTCGTTCGCGTGAAGCGCTCGGCCGGGGCGATCCGGTGTGACCGGTTGCACGGTCGCCCGCGAGAAAGCCCTCAGTCGGTGGCCGATCGGCCCGAAAACAGGAAGGTGATGAACCTTCGCTGCTTCGGCTCTGCTCTGCTGGTCATCGCGTTGGCCGCGTGCGCCTCTCCTGCCTTGACCGAGCATGGCGGCTCGCCGGCGCGACTGATCCTCGACCCGTCGCTGACGCGGCGCAATCCATCCGCCGGGATCCTGACCGTGCACCGCGACGCAGCGACGCTCGACGAAGGCTGCCGGCATCGCATCTTCCTCGACGGCAATCCGGTGGCCGACCTGCGCCCCGACGAGGTCATCAGCATCTACGCGATGCCCGGCCGGCACATCTTGCGCGCCGAGCAGACCGGCCCGTCCTGCCACGGCGGCAACGAGATCGCGGCAACGAGCGAGCCGGGCAGGGGGCGCATGTTCACGACCGCGGCCCCTTCGTCGAGCGGCACGTTGCTGACGTCGACCACCGAATGAACGGGGCGCTACGGCCCGGCTATTTGGGCGTGTAGGCCTGGTCAAGGACGGCGCCGTCGGCGAATGCGTCTTCTAGAAATGGCGAGCCGCGATGGCCTGACCCGAGGCGAATACAAGTCCTTGAGGTATCCGTGAGCGACGGCCTTTTGCCACGAAACATCACGCGCTTCTCGCCCGACGATGTGGATCCGCCAGCAATGATCGGAGGCGCTGTAGGGCAGGGGCCGCGCATGCTCTGCGCAACGGCGCCCCCAGCGCAACAGGCACCACAACGCGGCCTCGCCCACGCGAGGGATATCGCGGGTGATGCCGCGCGGCTACTGTGCGCTCCCAGCCCGTTGCCGATATTCGGCCGATCATGGCTGCTTTCCTCATCTGATTCCGTTAATCAGTCAGAGGCGATTCGAAATCGAACGCTTCGCGAAACCACTGGAGCCAAGCCATGTTCAATCTGCCCACGCCCGCCGCCAAGCGCCTGTTACGTCTCGTCGGCGCCTGCGCATTCGTGTCACTCGCCGCCGCGTGCAGCCAGCAGGCGATGGAGAAGTTCGGCGCCGCAGCCTCCCCGGCGGAAGATGTCGGTGCCTGCGCCTTCGTCACCGCCGAAGCCTGTCCCGTGCCTGACCGCTCGCCGTCCGTGGCGGTGGCGCGCGCATCCGTTGCCGCGGACAGGGCGACGGTCTCGTCGAAGTAAGGGAAGCCAGCGGCGGTGCCTCCGCCGCGCCTGACTTTCTGGCGACTTTCGACATCGGCTTGCGCTGGTCCCGATGTCCGGGCAGACAATGCCCGTTGGCAGGCCAGGTCCGCCCGGACTGCGAGGTGGCGAGCCGTTTCTCGCGGCAGGAG
>JBDTIO010000404.1:0-4871 GCA_039936375.1 Caldimonas sp.
CCGGCCCTGCGCACCGCCCAGAAGCAGCAGCACGCGGTGACGCCGAGATTGCAGCACGCGGTGCGCCTGCTGCAGCTTTCTTCCCTCGATTTCGCCCAGGAAGTTCACGACGCGATGGGCCGGAACCCGTTTCTCGAAGTCGAAGAGGCCGCTCATGATGTGCCTCCAGCCGAGCCGGCCGACGGGGGCCACGACGTCGATTTGAAAATGCTCGGCCCCGACGGAGCCGCCGCCGATTCCCCGTACGAGCGCGACAGCTGGCAGCAGACCTCGTCGAGCGTTCGTACGCAAAACGCCGACGGCGACACCGGCGCGCTCGACTTGATCGCCGCGGACGTCGGCCTGCGCCCTTTCCTGCGTACCCAGATCAACGTCTTGCCGCTGTCCCTTCGCGACCATGCGCTCGCTTGCGCGATCGTCGAGTCGCTCGACGACGACGGCTACCTTCGCACGCCCCTGGAAGACATCGTCGTCACCAGCGGCATGACGCCGGAAGTCGACGAGGCGGAAATGTTGATCGCCCTGAAGCGGGTGCAGTCGCTCGACCCGTGCGGGGTGGGTGCCCGCAACGTCTGCGAATGCCTGCAGTTGCAACTCGTCGACATCGAAGACGAGACCGAGCGGGAGCTGGCTCGATGCATCGTCACAGATCATCTCGACCGCCTCGCCCAGCACGACGTCAACGGCATGGCACGAGCGCTGAAGAAAACGCCGGTGCAGATCGAAGCGGCTTGCGAACGGATCCGCCACCTGAAGCCGCGCCCGGGTTGGCAGGTCGATTCGTCGACCACGCAGTACATCACCCCCGACGTTCTGGTCCGCAAGTTTCGCGGCCACTGGACCGCCACGCTGAACCGCGCCATCGTGCCGAAAGTGCGCCTCAACCAGACCTACGCGACGATGTTCCGGGAACATCGCAACGGTAAGAACACCGAGCTCGCGCAGCATCTTCAGGAAGCGCGCTGGACCGTGAAGAACGTCGAGCAGCGGTTCTCGACGATCCTCATGGTTGCCGATGCGATCCTGAAACGTCAGCAGCACTTTCTCGAGTTCGGGCCGATGGCGATGAAGCCGCTCGGCCTGCGCGAGATCGCGCAGGAACTCGGCCTGCACGAGTCGACGGTTTCGCGCGTCACCAACAACAAGTACATGGCAACGCCGGTCGGCATCTTCGAGCTGAAGTATTTCTTTTCGCGCGAGATGGCCACGGCCAATGGCGGGGCCTGCTCGGCGACGGCGATCCGCGGCGTCATCAAGGGAATGATCGAAAGCGAAAGCTCGAGCGAGCCGCTGTCGGACGCCCAGATCGCCCGCCTGCTGGTCCGGCAGGGCCTGACGGTGGCGAGGCGCACGGTGACCAAATATCGGCAGCTTCTCAAGATGCCATCGGTCGAGCGGCGGCGGCGCGTCATCGCGTAGGCCGCGCGAACCAGCGCCTGGGCACGTCGCTTGCCGCGTCGGCGGCGCAGCCGCGGATCGCAGAGGCGGCGTCGAACAGCAAGGACAACGTGGCAGGCGATTTGCAACCCGAGCACACGACAGGCAGCGAGATCAGCCAGGCCGATCGCGCCAGCGCGCCCGATCCGCGTCTGCAGGCAATCGACGCCGCACCGGTTCTCATCTGGAGTGCCACGGTGGCCGGAGCCAATGACTGGTTCAGTCCGTCCTGGTCGGCCTTCACGGGTTGTGCTCCCGAAGCGCTGCGCGGCCATGGTTGGACCCGGTCGGTCCATCCCGAAGATATCGAGCGTTGCATTGGCATTCGTGCCGCGAGCTTTCAGGCATCGGCGCCGTTCGCGATGGACTTCCGGTTGCGCCGGCACGACGGTGAATATCGCTGGATGCTCGACAACGGCGTGCCCCGCTTCGGCAGCGACGGGACGTTGGCCGGCTTCGTCGGCAGCGCCGTCGATATTCACGAGCGCAAGGCGCTCGAAGAAGGCCTGGCGGAGCGCACCCAGGCCCTGCGCCTCGCCGAGCGCCGGCAGGGCCAATTCCTGGCGATGCTCTCGCACGAGTTGCGCAACCCGCTGGCGCCGATCGCCAATGCAGCCAGCGTGCTGCGCACGCTCGAGCACAGCAATCCGATCCTGGTTCGCCTGCGCGAGATTCTCGATCGTCAGGTCGGCCGCCTGAGTCGGCTGGTGGAAGAGCTCATCGACGTGACGCGCGCCGCACAGGGCCAGATTTCGCTCGTCAGGGAGCGCGTTTCGATCGATGGCATCGTCCAGACGGCGGTCGCGCAATGTCACGGCAAGCTCAATGCCGGCGGCCATCGACTCGAGGTCGACGTTCCCGACCAACGCCTCCAGGTTCGCGGCGACCCTGCCCGCCTGGCCCAGGCCTTGTCCAACGTCATCGCCAATGCGGCGAAGTTCACTTTCGAGCCCGGCGTCGTCACGATCACGGTGCGCCGCGCCGCGAAGACGGTGCAGGTTTCTGTCAAGGATCACGGCGAAGGGATCGATCCGGCGTTCCTGCCGCTTGCGTTCGAGCTCTTCGCGCAACAGGATCAGACGCTGGCCCGCTCGCTCGGCGGCCTCGGCGTCGGTCTGACGCTGGCCCGCCGGATTGCGCAGCTGCATGGCGGCGATGTCGAAGCGTTCAGCGAAGGATTGGGCCAGGGAGCCGAGTTCATTCTCTGGCTGCCTTTGCTCGACGAAGAGGTGGCCGACGCGCCGAAGCCGGCGAGCGTGACGAATCCGGGCGTCGGGAACCCGGGGGAAAGCTACCGCGTCCTCATCGTCGAGGACGACGCCGACGCGCTCGAGAGCCTGCGTTTGCAGATGGAGCTGTGGGGCAACGAGGTGACGACCGCGCGCAGTGCCGACGACGCGCTGGCCATCGCCGTCAAGGCCCGTCCGCAGATCGTTCTCTGCGACATCGGCCTTCCGGGAATGGACGGACTGAAGCTGGTTCGCGCCCTGCGCGGCAAGCTCGGCAACACCGGAGTCATGTTCGCCGCGGTCACCGGCTACGCCAGCGGCGACGATCAGGAACGGGCGCTGGCTGCGGGCTTCGACTCGTTTCTGGTCAAGCCGCTCGAACCGGACAGTCTCGCCCGGCTGCTTCGCTCGGCGGCGACGCGAGCCGTCGTCTGAGATCGGCGGCTCGCTTCAACGCGCCTCGTCGAGAGCGCCCGGCTCGCTGATCGGGTCGTCATCACTAGCGTATTCCTTGAGTCGGTTATAGAGCGTCTTCAGGCTGATGCCTAGCGTGGCCGCGGTCTTTTCCTTGTGTCGGCCGAGATGCTCGAGCGTCGCCAGCGTGACCATGCGATCGATGTCGGCGAGCGGCGTGCCGATGCGGATGTTCAGCATCGGCGAACCACCCGCGCTCTGCACGGCCTCCGCTTCGCGCGGCATGCAGTCGTCGACGATGGTCGAGCCCGTGGCCATCACGTACTGGCGATAGACGACGTTGCGCAGCTCGCGCACGTTGCCGGCCCAGCGATGCTCCGCCAGACGCGCCAGCACCTCCGGCGCGAACCGCTTCTTGTCGCCTTCGCGCTCACCGATCTGCTGGAGAAAATGCTCGGCAATCAGCGACACGTCTTCGACCCGGTCGCGCAGCGCCGGCAAATGAATCGGAAAAACGTTGAGCCGATAGAGCAAGTCTTCACGGAGCTTGCCGACAGCGACGGCCTGCAGCGGGTTCCGATTGGTGGCGGCGATGAGGCGCACGTCGGCCTCTTGCACCTGAGCCGATCCGACGCGCATGAAGGTGCCGCTTTCCAGAACGCGCAGCAACTTGACCTGGAGGTCGAGCGGCATTTCGGTGATCTCGTCGAGAAAGAGGGTGCCGCCGCTGGTTCGTTCGAAAAAGCCCAGATGCTGACGATCGGCACCGGTGAAGCTGCCCTTTTCGTGGCCGAAGATTTCGCTCTCGATCAAGTGCGGCGAAATGGCGCCGCAATTGACCGCGAAGAACGGCTTGGCGCGGCGCCGGCTGAGGTCGTGCACGCTGCGCGCGACCAGTTCCTTGCCGGTACCGCTTTCCCCCGTCAGGAAGACCGAGACCGCCGTCCCGGCGACGCGCGTAATCTGCTCGTAGACCCGTCGCATCTCCGTCGAGCGGCCCCAGAGGGCGCCGAAGTGACCTTCCCTTTCGAGCTGGGCTTGCAGATCGCCGGCGGCCGCTTTCATGGCCGAGGGCTTGGTCACGCGCGACAGCACGCCTTGCAGCTGCTTCAGGCTCATCGGCTTGACGAGATAGTCGGCCGCACCGAGGCGCAGCGCCTGGATCGACGTGTCGAGACTGGCGTGGCCGGTGATCAGCACCAGCTCCGCGTTGGGCAAGGCCTTGGCGTCGTTGAAGAGTTCCATGCCGCTGCCGTCGGGCAGCATCAGGTCCAACAGAACGATGTCGGGCTCTTGCAGCGACATCTGGCGGCGCGCTTCGCGCAAGGATCCGGCCGTGGCGACCGTGAAGCCTTCGCTTGCGATGAGCATGGCCATCGTCTCGGCGGCATCCGCGTCATCGTCGACGAGCAGGGCATGAGGCAATTCGTCGGCTCCAGTGGAACGAAGAGTATCGCATCGCCGAATTGCGTAACGACGCTGCGCATCGTAGGCAGATGGCCCGCGCGCAGCAATTTGGGCCGCACCGATTCGCCGGTAGGAAGAGGCCTACAGCGCGGCGCTGACGCCCTTCACCAGGGCATGGATCTTCGGGCTCACGCCCGGATGAAATCCGAGCAGCGCCAGCATCACGAAGAAGCCGACGACGTAGGCCAACGAGACATGCCAGCCGTAACGCAACCACAGGCCGACGTTGCGCGCTTCGGGGAACATCGTCGCCACGGCCACGCCGGCCGACGAGCCGAACCAGATCATCGAGCCGCCGAAGCCGACGGCGTAAGCGAGAAGGCC
>JBDTIO010000405.1:0-6393 GCA_039936375.1 Caldimonas sp.
GGTGGAGCTGGTACGTGCGGCTGGCAAATCCGAAGAATCGAATGGAAGCCATCACGAGTCGCCCCAAGCTGCTGAACGCGGTTGGAAGGATGACCAGTCATGCGGGCCAAAGCAGGATCTTGCTGACTCTGATGCACGAGTCGGTAGAGCAGATCAAGCAGCTTGTCGCCAATGTCCGCAGCGGTATTCAGCACATTTCGACAATCGCGCCGCAGTTGGTGAGTTCAGACAGATGGACCGCGATGGTGCGATTCATCGTGGGTCGAATACTGGCCGCGCAACCTCAATTCACGCCGATGCCAACTGCCTTGGCGAGCGGTTAACTGAGGAATCTAGGTTAATGGGTTCCAAGAAATACAGCCGCGCCGGCGGCGCGGTACCGCTCGCTGAGGGACCGTCGACGACCGAGGTTCAAGACTGCGGGGCCGCGAAATCGCTATGATGGCGAGGCTGTCGAGTCTATGCGACCACGGTGAGTGGGCCGCTGCCGCAGCGAACGGCATTCCAATATCTTTCTGATTCGCCTGGAGGGGATGATGATCCTTGAGCTGGGGCGTGGCCGCGCGGGCCTTGTTGGCATCATCGTCGCCTCCTTTGCGGTCACTGCATTGGCGCAACTGGCCGGCGAACCGGTCGACGTCGGCGCTCGAGTGCCAGACGCCGCCTCCGTGAGAGAAGGTCTCTTCCCCGAAGACGCATGCAAGGAGCTCGAGGCTGGCGGGTTCAAGTGCATGGGTCTCAAGCCCGCCATTCGCTATTCGCTGCCGGCCTCTTCATTCAAGGTAGGCTCGGCCGAATTGCCACCTCTGTTGAAGAAGCAGCTTGACGTTTTTGCGGAGGTGCTGCGCGTCAAGAGAGGCACGAATCGGGAGATTCGAATCGTCGGCCATGCCGATGCCTCAGGGACCGCAGAGCAGAATCAACAACTCTCGATCAAACGCGCGGAAGCGGTGAAGGACTATCTCGTGCAGCAAGGCGCAGATCCCGGTGTCCTCGTCGCCATCGGCGTCGGCTCGAACGACCTGGCCAACCCGCGTGACCCGACTGCTGCCGAGAACCGGCGCGTGGAAATCGGCAGGCAGTCGCGGCAATAGGCCTTCCCGGCGCTGTCGCGACGACGAAGTCCGCGATCTCGCGACCTGCTGGCACTCCGCACGAGCCGGGGCAGACCGCCTGAGCCGTTGACCTGCGAGCCGGACCTCGGTATAGCAGCTCGACCGCATGGCCGGAGTTGGGTTCGAGGGGAGCCGGGAAGCCGAGGGGTTACCCTTTGGACGCCCGGTGACAAACGCCACGGGACTCACGGCAGACGATCTGCAGCGATTACCTAAGTCACGAAATCCAAGGCTCCGCTGTCGCTATGCTCTGCGGCCAAACATGGAGATGTCTGCTTGAAGATCTTTGGCCTGCATCCGTTTGTCGCTCTGGGCGCCGCGTTCTTGATGTCCGGATGTTCGAGCCCCCCGAAGCCACCGATGCCAACGCTGGTGGTTGGCAGCATCCAGGCATCGGCGCAGATCAATCCGAGCGTCAGCGGACGGCCTTCGCCGCTTCTGCTTCGGGTCTACGAACTGAAGACGGCGGCCTCGTTCAATGCGGCAGATTTCATGTCGCTCTATCAGCGCGACCAAGCCGAGCTCGGCGCGGGCCTCGTCGGCAAGGAGGAGTACACGCTCGAGCCCGGAGAGACCAAAAGCTTCACCAAGACGCTCTCACCCGATACGCGATTCCTCGGCGTGGTAGCGGCGTATCGCGACCTCGAGCACGCCAAGTGGCGAAGCATTGTCGCCGTTCAACTTGAGCAGACGCAACATGTCACCATCCGCGCCGGGGCACTTGCGGTCGAAGCGACCGTTGGCAAGTGATTTAGAAGTCCGATGAGTCTGCACAGCAAGGTTGTGTGGTCGCAGGGGATGTTCCTGCTGCCGCATCACTTTCAGCAGGAGGGCCGGCACGTCGAGTACATGCTCGATATGCGTCTGCGCGGCACCGGCCCGCACAGTTGGGGATTCTTCGAACTTCTCCTGGATCAGGGCATGCTGGCCATCGGACGCCTCGGCATCAGCCGGGCGAGCGGCATCCTTCCCGACGGTACGCCGTTCTCGATACCGTTGCATGACGCGCAACCGCTGGCGATGGAGGTGCCGCTTGACATGAAAGGTGAGCTCGTTTGCCTCGCCGTGCCGCTTGCGCGCGAAGGCGTCACACAAGTCGCCTTCGACGATACCGAATCTCACGAGTTGCGTCTCTGGAAGGCCGGCAGCGAAGAATTGCGTGACCACACCAACGCCGCCGACGAAGCGGAGCCGGTCCAGACCGGTACGCTCGACCTTCGTCTCGTTCGTGCCAAGGACGCCACCGAGGGGCACGCTCTTCTCGGAGTTGCCCGCGTCATGGAGCGCCGCAGCGACGGCCAGGTTCTCATCGACCCGCTTTATATCGCGCCGCAGACGCGCATCGACGCGACTCAGCAGCTGTCGGCGCATGCGACACAGCTCCATGGGCTCATCCACCAGCGCACGCGTGCGTTTGCGGCTCGAATGGGCCAGCTGAGCCACGGCGTCTCGGAGATGGCTGACTTCCTGATGCTTCAGGCGCTGAACCGCGCGGAGCCGATATTCCGCCAGCACGCTCTGGCTCCGAACACTCACCCCAAGGAGTTCTACCTCAGCTGCCTGCAGCTCGCTGGCGACTTGTCAACCTTCACGAGCGACGCTCGCTTTCCGAGCGAATATCCGCCCTATAGGCACGACGATCTGCATGCGACATTTGTTCCGGTGATCGGCGACTTGCGCCGCATGCTGTCAACGGTCCTCGAGCGCAACGCGATACAGATCGATCTGGTGGACCGCAGTCATGGTGTGCGAACCGCGGTTTTTCCCGACGCCGAGCTGGCACGTACCGCGAGTTTCGTACTTGCCGTCAACGCCCAGATGCCCGCCGAGCAGTTGCGCTCGCGCTTTCCGGCGCAATCGAAACTGGGGCCTTCGGAGAAGTTGCGCGATCTTGTGAACCTGCAACTGCCTGGCGTCACGTTGCGGTCGTTACCGACGGCGCCACGCCAGCTGCCCTTCCACGCCGGTTTCCACTACTTCGAGCTCGACCGGGGCGGCGAGCTCTGGAAGCAACTCGAGCGCAGCGGCAGCCTTGCGTTGCATGTCGCAGGCGACTTCCCTGCGCTCGAGCTCGAGCTGTGGGCGATCCGCCAGTGACGGTGCGGGATTCGGTGCATGGACCCATCGTCGACCCATGACCCGTTCGCGGAACGGGACGATCAAAGCCGAACCTTCATCAAGCCTGATCCGCGCGGTCGCTCGTCGACGGCACGTGCTGCCGAGACGACGGGCCTCGACACGGCTGGACCTGACGCCTCCGTTCCCGACGTCGGCCTGAATCCCCTGGTTGCGTTGGCAAACCGCCTGCTGCTGCTTGTGCCGCAGTTGCGGGCGACACGGCAGGTAGCCGATCCGGCCGCCCTGCGTACCTCGCTGGCCCAGGGAATCCGCGATTTCGCGGCGCGCGCGGCCGCTCAGGGCATCGCTCCGGAGCGCGTCATGGCGTCGCGCTATGTGCTCTGCACGATGATCGACGAGGCTGCCTCAGACACCCCGTGGGGAGGCTCCGGGCTGTGGGGGCGGCACAGCCTGCTGGCGATGTTCCACAACGAAACTGAGGGTGGCGAGAAGGTCTTCCAGCTGATGGCGCGACTCGCGGAAAAGCCCCAGGAAAATCGCGACCTGCTGGAGCTGATCTATGCCGCGATCACGCTCGGCTTCGAAGGGCGCTACAGGGTCATTGACAACGGCCCCGCGCAGCTCGACGCCGTTCGCGACCGGCTGGCGCAAATCCTGAAGAAAGAACGCGGTAACTATTCGAGCGCACTCGCCGAGCACTGGCAGGGGCAGGCCGTAAAGCG
This sequence comes from Caldimonas sp., assembly GCA_039936375.1. Lineage (GTDB taxonomy): Bacteria > Pseudomonadota > Gammaproteobacteria > Burkholderiales > Burkholderiaceae_C > Schlegelella_A. The sequence continues at coordinate 3,917 of JBDTIO010000405.1, forward strand.
CGCCGTCGCGATGAGCTGGCTGCCGCTCGCCGCGTCAGCGGCTGTAGCCGCACTGGTGATGGCCGGCGTCTACCTCGCCCTGTCGTCGTCGCTGGAATCGCGCTCTGATCCGGTCTTCGGCGATATCCAGGGACTGCGCCTCACGCCGCCGGTCGTCGTAGCGCCGCAGCCGGCACCGCAACCGCGTCTTGCGCAGTTCCTGCAGCCCGACATCAAGGCCAATCTGATCCGGGTCAGCGACGAGATCGACCGCAGCGTGATCACGATCCGCGGCGACGGGGCCTTCGCCACCGGCAGCGCCGAGCTTCTTCCCGAGCGCGAGCCCTTGATGGGCCGCATCGCTGACGCGCTGGCGCGGGTCAGCGGCAACATTCTTGTCACGGGCCACACCGACAACCAGCCGATCGTACGCAGCGTGCGCTTTCCGTCCAATTGGCATCTGTCCGACGCGCGGGCTCGCAACGTTCGCGACCTTCTCGTCGCGCACAAGGTCGCCGCCGACCGCATCCGTGCCGAAGGCCGGGCCGACGCCGAGCCCGTCGTACCCAACGACACGGCAAGCAACCGGGCGCTGAACCGGCGCGTCGAAGTCACCCTCTTCGTCGGCCGCAGCGCCGATGCAAGCGCGAGCCGGCCGCAAGGGAAATGATCAAGACCCTCTTCGGGCTCGTCTTCAACCGCTGGGTGCTGCTGGCGGTGCTGCTTCTCGCGCTTTCATTCGTCATCTGGGTCGTCGGGCCGATCTTCGGTCTGACCGGGCCCGCCGGGACGTCGACGTGGCGACCCCTGGAAAGCGAATCGGCGCGTTGGATGGCGATCGCCGCGATCGTCGCCCTCTTCGCGCTCGTCATCGCCTGGCGGGCGTGGCGCGCTCGGCGTGGCAATGCCGCCGTCGTCAAGCAACTTCTCGCCTCTCCCGCCAGCGAAAAGAAGGAAGCCGAAAGTGCCGACATGGCCGCGGTACGGCAGCGCTTCGAGAAGGCGTTGCTGACGCTGCGGCGCGCGCGCTTCGGCGCCGGGGGCGGTACGCTGGCGGGCTGGAAAGCCAAGCTCAACGGACGCTATCTCTACGAGCTACCGTGGTACCTCATCATCGGTGCTCCCGGCTCGGGCAAGACGACGGCCCTGCGCCATTCGGGACTGAAGTTTCCTCTCGCCAGCGCGGGGAGCGAGGCGGCCATCCGGGGCGTCGGCGGCACGCGCAACTGCGACTGGTGGTTCACGGACCAGGCCGTTCTGATCGATACCGCCGGACGCTTTACCACGCAGGATAGCGATCGCGAGAACGACCGGGCGACCTGGAGCGGCTTCCTGGCGATGCTGAAGCGATCGCGCCCGAGGCAGCCGGTGAACGGCGTGCTCGTAACGGTGTCGGTGTCCGACCTTCTGACGCGCTCGCTGGCCGAGCGTCGCGAGTATGCGGCAACGGTCCGGCAGAGATTGCTGGAACTGCACGAGGGTCTGGGCATCCGCTTCCCGATCTACCTTCTCGTCACCAAGTCGGACCTGCTCGCGGGCTTCACCGATTACTTCGCGACCATCGACAAGGAACAACGCGCGACTCCGTGGGGCGCGACCTTTCCGATCAAGGAAGGACCGGCCCAGAACCTGCAGCGCTTCGGACAGGAGTTCGACCTGCTCGTGCAACGCCTCGAAAACGGCCTGATCGACCGGCTTCAGTCGGAACGTGATCCACAGAAGCGGACGCGGATCTACGGTTTCGCCGGCCAGTTCGCCGGACTGCGCGGCGTCCTGCAGGAGTTTCTCGAGGTCACTTTTTCCTCTTCCCCCTACGAAGCCGATGCTCTGCTGCGCGGTGTCTACTTCGTAAGCGGAACACAGGAAGGCACTCCGATCGATCGCGTGCTTGGCTCGATCGCCCGCAGCTACCGCCTCGAGCGCGCCATCATCGCGCCCAACCAGGCGAGCGGTCGAAGCTACTTCTTGTCCCGACTGCTCGGCGAAGTGGTGTTCGCTGAAAGCGGCCTCGCGAACACGGACCTGAAATGGGAGCGTCGGCGCAGCGGGCTCGTCATCGCAGCTTATGCAGCCGTCGGCGCCATCACGGTGGGCGCCCTGGCCGCCTGGGCCGTCAGCTATGCCAACAACCGCCGCTACATCGACGAAGTGTCGCAACGCGTGAGCCAGGTGCGCCAGCTCGTGCAAACGACGCCGAACCGCGCCTCGCCAGACCTCCTCCCGATTCTCCCGGCGCTCAAAGCGACGCGCGAATTGGCCGGAGCCGGCAACGAGGTGCCGCGAAAGCGCGGCTTCGGTCTCAATCAGGAGCCCAAGCTCGACAGTGCGGCGCGTGCCAGCTATCAGCGCATGCTCGTCGACGCGATGCTGCCGCGCATCGGCTTGCGCGTCGAGGAGCAACTCCGCCAGGCCAGTACCGCCTCGGAGACACAGTACGAAGCGCTCAAGGCCTATCTCATGCTGCACGACGTGCAGCACTTCGACCCCGACGCGTTGCG
>JBDTIO010000406.1:0-2789 GCA_039936375.1 Caldimonas sp.
TACATCGTCGACGGCACGCTCAGCGTGGCGTCGGGCAAGAGCCGTGTCGATGTGACCGGTCGCGGTGGCAACCATACCGACGCCACGATCAAGCTCGCGATCGCGTCACTCGGCGACTGGTTGCCGAACGCCGGCGGCCATCTGGACGGCCAATTCAACGTGCGCGGAAAGTGGCCGAAACTCAGCGTGACCGGCAACGCGCATGGCGCGCAGATCGCGGGAGGTACCACGCACATCGGTACGCTCGACCTCAACGCGAATCTCGCCGACATCCAGTCGCCGCAGGGCACGCTGGATCTGAAAGCAGCCCAATTCAACAGTGGCACGCTGGCGTTCGACACGCTGACGCTGAATGGCAATGGCAGCCAATCGGCCCACCAGCTTGACCTCGCCGCAACCGGAACGCCGCTGGGCTTCAGGCTCGCGCTGTCCGGTAGCGCCAAGCATGACGGTCGCTGGATCGGCACATTGAAGACGCTCGACGTCGCGATCAAGGGCGCACCAGCGCTCGCACTCGAACAAGCCGCGGCGCTCGCCTGGAACGGCAAGCAGTTCAGCGCCAGCGACATCTGCCTCGCCGGTGACGGCCCGAAACTCTGCGTCGCCGGCAGCGCTGGCGTGGACGGCGCGCTCGCCGCGCACTACCGCATCGAACAATTGCCGCTCGCGCTCATCGCAAAGCTCGCCTCGCCCGATGCGCCGTTCAAGACCGACGGCCTCATCGCCGGCAGCGGCGACATCCAGCGCGCCGCGAACGGCGCATTGAACGGCAACGCGACGATCACCTCGGACAAGGGCAGCGTCGCCTACCCCGACAACTCGAACCAGCCGCTGCTCGCCTATACCGGCCTCGCGCTCAACGCGAAACTATCGCCGCAATCGACGCACGTGACCCTGCGCGCCGCACTCGATCACGACGGCAGGCTCGCTGGCGACGTCACCTTGAGTGGCGCACCGGGATCGGCGCAGGTGCTGTCGGGGCACGTCGACATGGCTCTGAACAGCCTCGCGTTCTTCGAACTGCTGACGCCGGAAGTCGCAAACACCAAGGGCCGTCTCGCCGCGAACTACACGCTCGCCGGAACCACTGCTACGCCGCAATTGAACGGCACGCTGACCCTGAAGGACTTCGCGACCGAAGTGCCATCGGCCGGGCTGAAGCTGCACGACGGCGACATCAGCGTACGCGCGACAGACGCCGACCACTTCGTGCTCGAGGGCACGCTGAAATCCGGCGACGGCACCCTGACCTTGTCTGGCAACGGTAGCACCGGCGCGAATGCACCACTCAAGGCCAGCATCAAGGGCGATCAGTTCCTCGCCGCCGACATCCCGGCCGCGAAGGTCGTCATCTCGCCAGACATCACGATCGAACGCAGCGCACAAAACATCACGGTCGGCGGCAGCGTGACGATCCCGAAAGCCGCCGTCGATCTCGCCAAGCTGCCCGGCGGCGGTGTTGCCAAGACGTCGCCGGATGTCATCGTCACCGACGCGGAGCAACCCGCTCCCGGCAAGCCGTTGCCAGTCATCGTCGCGGTCACGGTCAAACTTGGCGACGACGTCAAGCTCGCCGGCATGGGCCTGGACGGCTCGATCGGCGGTCAATTGCAGATCGACCAGCGCCCCGGCCGGCTCGCGACCGGCACCGGCACGCTGAATGTCGGCGGCACCTACAAGGCGTATGGCCAGGATCTCAAGATCGACACCGGGCGCCTGTTGTTCGCCGGCACCGCGCTCGACAATCCCGGCCTCGATATCCGCGCGGTGCGCAAGATCCTCGGCGCCTCTGGCGGCCAGAGCGACGACACCATCACCGCCGGCCTGCAGATCCGTGGCACCGCACTCGTTCCGGTCTTGACGGTATTTTCGCAACCGGCGATGGAACAATCCGAAGCGCTCTCGTACCTGATCACCGGCAAGCCGCTGTCTGGCCTCAAGAGCGGCGAAGGCGACATGCTCGGCAGCGCCGCGCGCGCGCTCGGCAGCGCGACCGGAGATCTGCTCGCCAAAGGCATCGGCGCACGCACCGGACTCGATGCCGGCGTCTCCGACAACGCCGCGCTTGGCGGCGCCGCATTCACGGTCGGAAAATATCTTTCTCCAAAACTGTACCTGAGCTACGGCGTTGGCCTGTTCACGCCGGGCGAAGTTGTCACCCTGAAATACCTGTTCAGCCAACGCTGGAACTTCGAAGCGGAAAATGCGACGACCGGCAATCGCGCCGGCATCAATTATCGCTGGGAGCATTGACGCGATCGTGCCATCGACGATGCCCGACGCTGTGGAAAGCAATGCGCTCGAATCGCGCCTTGAGCAAAGCTGGCGCAGCAACGCCGAGGCGTGGTCGAGTGCGGTGCGCGAGAGGCGCATCGCGAGCCGCCGCGCCGGCACCGACGCCGCGATCGTCGACGCCGTGCGGCGCACGCACGCGCGCCGCGTGCTCGATCTTGGCTGCGGCGAAGGCTGGCTCGCACGTGCGCTCGTCGAACGCGACTGCGAGGTGGTCGGCGTCGATGCCAGCCCCGAACTAATTGCCGCGGCACGCGCACTCGGCGCTGCTCGCTACGAGTTCGCGGCGTATGCCGAGCTCGCATCGCGCACCAATGAACTTGGCTCATTCGACGCAGCCGTGTTCAATTTCGCGCTGCTCGGCGAGGATGTGCAGACGCCCTTGCGCGCAGCGCGCGCACTGCTTCACGACAGCGGTGTGCTGATCGTGCAGACCGTGCATCCGTGGATGGCTTGCGGCGACACGCCTTATGCCGACGGCTGGCGCATCGAGACGT
>JBDTIO010000407.1:0-2998 GCA_039936375.1 Caldimonas sp.
CGTCGATGCGGACTGGCTGCATGCCCACTACGTCACTTCGCATGGCACGCTCGCCTGGCTGGCGAAACGCTTGTTTCGGCTCAGGGCTCGCATCGTGAGCACTGCCTGGGGCAGCGACATCCTGCTCACGCCCTCGCGTTCGCGAGCAGCAGGCGCGCTCACTCGCGCAGTGTTGCGCGCCAGCGCGCTGACGACCAGCGACTCGCTCCACATGACGACCAGAATGCGCGAGCTGGGAGCGCGGGAGGTGATGACCTTTCCGCTCGGCCTCGAGTACCTGCCAACCCCATCGTCGACGAAGGAGCCGCATCTCTTCTATGGCAATCGTGGCCTCGAGGTGCTGTATCGACCGGAGCGCGTGCTTCAGGTCTTCGCGGCGATCGCCGCCTCGTGGCCCGACGCCAGGCTCGTCGTGGCGAACGACGGGAGCTTGGCGACCGCGCTTGCCAGCATTGCGGCTGGCCTGGGGTTGAAGGTCGGCGAGCTCCGACACGGCGGCCAGGTCGAATTCGTGGGGCGTCTCGACGCCCAAGCGCAGGACCGCTGGTATTCAGCGGCGCAGTGGTACCTGAGCCTACCGAGCAGCGATTCGGTCGCCGTCTCGGTGCTCGAGGCGATGAGTCACGGGTGCGTACCGCTGCTCTCGGACCTGCCGGCCAACCGCGAGCTAGTGCGTGATGGCGAGAACGGCGTGATCGTGCCCGATCGCGATTTCGACCCCGCATCGCTTCTAGATGTCGCTGCGCGGGCGGCAGTTATCGCCGGGAGCAATCGAGCCTGGGTCGCCGAGCACGCGATGTTCGAACCCGCCGTTGCGCGGTTCGTCGCGCGGCTGCGCGAGCTTTGATGCGACATGAATATCCTCTTCGTCGACCCAACCGACGCAGCTGATGCGACCGCTAGACTCATGAGCGGTTGTCGGCATCAGCTCATCTTCGGCCCTATGGCTCGGCAAGCCGATTTGCCCTGTATGGAACGTGCCCTGTTATGGAACGAAAAATAGCGGTCGTCGGTCTTGGATACGTCGGCTTGCCCGTGGCGGTGGCGTTCGGAGCCAAGAGCCGGGTCGTCGGGTTCGACATCGACCGTCGGCGCATCGCCGAGTTGAGGGCCGGTCGAGACCGGACCGGAGAGATTTCGGGCGAAGGGCTCTCCCGCGTCGACATCCTCTACACCGACGACGCGAACGACCTGCGCGACTGCAATTTTTTCATCGTCGCCGTGCCGACGCCCGTCGACGATGCGAGGCAGCCCGACCTTGGGCCGTTGCTGAGCGCCTCGCGCATGGTCGGCAGGGCTCTGAGCCCCGGCGACATCGTGGTCTACGAATCGACGGTCTACCCGGGCGCCACCGAGGAAGACTGCGTCCCTGTCCTGGAGGAGGTCTCAGGGCTGAAGCACGGCATCGATTTCTTTTGCGGCTACAGCCCCGAGCGAATCAACCCGGGCGATCGCGAGCACCGGTTCGAGAACATTCGCAAGATCGTCTCGGGCCACGACGCGAAGACGCTGGAGATCGTTGCGAACGTCTATTCGACCGTCGTTGCCGCGGGCGTCCATCGCGCCAGCTCGATCCGCGTCGCCGAAGCGGCAAAGGTGATCGAGAACACGCAGCGCGACCTGAACATCGCCCTGATGAACGAGTTGTCCGTCGTCTTTCGGCGGATGGGCATCGACACCGCGGAAGTTCTCGCGGCAGCGGCCTCGAAATGGAACTTCCTGCCGTTTCGACCGGGACTGGTCGGCGGCCACTGCATCGGCGTCGATCCCTACTATCTGACGTTCAAGGCGGAAAGCCTTGGCTACAACCCGCAGGTCATCCTCGCCGGCCGGCGCATCAACGACAACATGGGCCGCTACATCGCCCGCAACACCGTCAAGCTGATGCTGAAGAACGGGGTCGACGTCGCTCGTTGCCGGATCGGTGTCATGGGCGTGACCTTCAAGGAAAACTGTCCTGACATCCGCAACTCGAAAGTGATCGACCTGATTCGCGAATTGCAGGATCACGGCGCCGAGGTGATGGTGGCGGATCCGCACGCCGACCCTCGCGAAGTCACCGAGGAATATGACGTGACGCTGGGCCGCATCGATGCCGACACGCCGGTCGATGCGTTGGTGGTGGCGGTGGCACACCGCGAATATCGCGCCATGGAGCCGGCCCAGCTGCGTGCACTCGTGCGCGGCAGCCAGCCTGTGCTTGTCGACGTGAAATCGCTCTACGACCGGGCCGCCGCCGGCGCGCTCGGCTTCACCGTGTTTCGCCTGTGAGCGCGGACGCGCGGCCGTGGCGGGCGGCATTCCCGATCACCGATCGAAAAATCAGGATCGCCCTGGTCGGCTGCGGCCGCATCTCGAAGAACCACTTCGCGGCGCTCGCCCGTCACTCGGCACAGGCCGAGTGGGTGGCCGTCTGCGATTCGAACCGCGAGTCGCTGGCCGCCGCCACGGCGGCGACGGGCGCGCGGGGATTCGAGTCGCTGACGGACATGCTGGCGCAAAGCGCTGCCGACGTGATCGTGCTGGCGACGCCCAGCGGGCTGCATGCGCGGCAGGCGATCGAATGCGCCGGCGCCGGCCGCCATGTCGTCACCGAGAAGCCGATGGCGACTCGCTTCGAGGACGGTCAGGCGATGGTTCGGGCCTGCCGCGACGCCGGCGTCGAGCTGTTCGTCGTCAAGCAGAACCGGCTCAACGCGACGACACGTCTGCTCAAGAGCGCCGTCGAGGCAGGGCGCTTCGGGCGAATCTATCTGTGCACCGTGAACGTGTTCTGGACGCGCCCCCAAAGCTACTACGACGCGGCCCCGTGGCGCGGGCGCTGGGACCTGGATGGCGGCGCCTTCATGAACCAGGCGAGCCACTATGTCGATCTCCTGGACTGGCTCGTCGGCCCGGTCGACAACGTCCACGCCTACACGGCGACACTGGCGCGCGACATCGAGGCCGAGGACACCGGCGTGATGAGCGTACGGCTGCGCAGCGGTGGCCTCGCTTC